>NZ_JBANAZ010000100.1:0-26393 GCF_059803455.1 Bradyrhizobium sp. UFLA05-108
TCCGTCCCGTCAGCGGCGGAGCCAACCTTCAACCGACATCATGAACCCGAGGGTGGGGGCAGTTCTTCATGACGCAAGGGGGGCAGTTCCGGATGGCGTTTGACAGCCGCAGATGAAACCTCGCAGATCCTTCGCCAGGCCCGACGCTGTCCATGATGGCGGACACGTTGCGAAGTTTGGGTCTTTGTACGTGGACTTACGATGTCCTGCCGATTGCTGATTCGGTCCAGCTTCAACGCGCAGTAGTGATTGAAATTCACAGGCTCGGCGCCCAAGCGCGCGGGGCCGCCAGCATCACGAAAATCTTTATTGAAGTGGCCCCAGCAGATCGGCGAATGAAACGACTTTCATCTGTGCGAAGCCGAACGTTGCTTCGACGCTTGAAGGATGCGGAGCACTACGATCAGTTCTGTACCATCTTTCCACTCTGGCATCGCAAGAGACTAATTCTGTCTGTCGAAGACAGGCGCCTTTCGATCGAGCCCGTACGTCATGACGACAAAACATACGAAGCCTACAATCGTTTGGTCCGCAAAGAGGGACGAGCCGATCCGGTTCTCGGAGATCCGCCCGCCGCGCTGCTGAACCTTCTGCGGAATCGGACGAAGCGGCGTGAAACATGGTTTCGGCTCAAATTTGATAGGGAAGTCGTTTCACGGTTGGTCGAGTTTCATCGCCCGACGATAGTGCGGCGTTCCACTCTTCCCGACGATTGGCGTTTTCTAAGTTTCTCCCTCAAGGAGTACCGGGCCGTCATGACGACGCTTCAGTGCATGATGCATGGCTGGTACCTCGTCCGCACGATGCTCGCGAATGGTGGCATGAAAGGCTTGGGTTATCTACCTAAACCCGGCACGGACTTTAATGTGGTTTCACTGCCCATCAAGGTCGGGGATTGGTGCGCCGACTGGTACAGCATAATGGCGCCTGATCCAGAGCGCTACCCAAAAGCGGCAACGGTCACGAAACCGACGATGATTCTGCCCCGCGAAGAGGAATAGCCGGCAAGACCTCGGGGCCACCAGTGATGAAGGGCGCTCTTGAAGGGCTTACCATCAATACCGACGGTCTTGGTCCGGCCGACCATAGCGGCTCCTAGCCTTTCAGGTTTCGCGCCTTTTCCGCGTGAGGCATCAGGACAGTCGCAAGCGTCTCGACGACGCCATTTAGAGGACCGGGATCGATTGCGACGTCCTGGATGAAGGCAGCCCATTGCTGGATCTTGGTGGGATCGTTCGCGAACGCCTCGCTGAGAGCATCTGGCCGCTCAGTCGGGATCTGCGTCTTTCTGCGCTCGAAGGTCGCGCGTATTGCGCGCGCGAGCCGGTCATCCTTGAATTCGTATGTCCGGGAGAGCACCCAGATATCGTAGAAGTCCTTCAAGCGCGTATTGGCGAGGCCAAGATGGACCATCGCCTGAAATTTCTCGGCGATGACGGTCTCCGGCGGATACGCGCGAAGCTTGGGAGCCGGTTGATCGAGTAACGGCAAAAGTTCGATTTCGTTGAGTCCAGGCTCAGTCGCGTCGCCATAGCCGATATCGACGACGATCCGCATGCGCGCGCCGTCGATGGTCGCATAGCATTTGAGGCGCAGTCCGCTGTAGCCGGAGTCGTCACGGACCGTATCGACCTCGAGTGTGCCAGTTTCGAAGGTGGCGCCATCGTCAGTTTGTATCGAACCAATTTCCCGAAAGTAGCCTAAGGTAAGTTGCGGATCACTTTCGCCGAAGCCGAGGAGGTCGAGATCGCGTGTCGGTCGATGCGGATCATCGAGCCAATGGCGTAGGAGCATCGCACCTTTGAGGACAAACTTGTCCTGGTACTTGCTGATGCTCAGTCGATAGAGCAGCCGTTCAAGCGCATACTGCGTGAGCAGGAGGTCGAACGGCTCATTGCGCTCTTTCGAGAGATTGAGCAGGCGGGCCCGGACGGAAGCGCCGACATTCTTCAGCGGCTTACGCATTGATGGTCAGCGTCTCAAGGCGCGGCTGAACGGTTTTTTCCCAGATGCCGGCCTCGGCCGCGCACTTTGCGATTTCTGACGGTGTTGCTTTGCGCCGTGGCGTGCGCGAGGCCTGCGGGTGCGTCGTAGAAAGCTTTTTGACGCCGACCGCTCTTGAAGAGATCAACGATCGTCTTGGCCGGCGTATAGATCGGCACTGAAACGCCTTCGATCGTGTGACGTTCGACGCCCTTGTTGAATTCCTTCAGGCCGAAACGCACGATCTGAATACGAGGACCCGTAATCTTGGGTCGCCAGTCGCGCGGACCGATCGCCATCCATACATAGGGTGGGATACGGTCCGTCAACTCATGAAACATGCACCTGGCATCCATTCAACATCGTGGTTGAGGAGGCCTGGCGCGTTTCTAATTTACCTCTCGCCGACCAGATGGCGGAAAAACGGCCGGGCGGCCCGTTTCCGCCAAGCATTCCCGTCGGCTTTGCGCAGATCCATACGAGCAACCGCGGCTTCGACGCAATCGGAAAGCTTGCGGATTTGTACCGCTTCGAGCCGCCATCCTTGCAGAACAGGATTTCGAAGGAGACCTACGCACGACAACAGCATCGGCACCGGGCGCTGGATCGCGTTTGTCCTGGCAACCGCGCTGTCCCGGCCTGTAGGCAAGGGAGGGAGGCAAGGGTCCGCCGCCAGCTCGCTAAATTCACAAGAACGGTTGCGGCGTATAAACGACCCGCTTGCCGGCGCCATCGATCTGTGCAAGCTTAAGTTGCTTTGTCGATATTGAGTGATGTCTTTTTTTGGCTTCGTATGCCTGCGATGAGCCGCTTTTGTAGAGTCCTATTGTTTGCCGTTGTCCTGGCGGCACCGCTGCGCTTCAGTCATCTGGCGCGCGAGCTCAAGCCGCCCTGCCCGCGGGCATGAGCAAAGAAGAGTCATTCGGGACGGTCCTGAAGGCCTCGAAGTGGGAGCGCCTGAACATCCAGGTCTGCTGGGAAAATCCCGTCAAAGAAGACGCACCTTACCGTTTGATCGTGCGGTCGGCCGCGGAAGAGACCTGGCAACGGTACTCCAAGATCATGTTCGAGGGTTGGGGAAAATGCGAGAAAGACACGTCCGGCATCCACATTCGTATCGCGGATGAGGGAGCGCATACGAAGGCACTTGGCAGATTTCTCGACCAACGCCCCGATGGCATGGTCCTCAATTTTACTTTTAAGAAGTGGAGCAAGAGCTGTCAGGCGACACGTGAATTCTGTGTGTATGCCGTCGCGGCGCACGAATTCGGGCACGCCCTGGGCTTTACCCATGAGCAAAACCGCGATGACGCTCCGCCCGAGTGCCACAAAGATGCCCAAGGTACGGACGGCGACTACAAGGTTACGAAATACGATCCCCAATCAATCATGAATTATTGTAATCCGATATGGAACGGCGACGGAAAACTGAGCGATCTCGACAGAGATGCGCTGCAAACCTTCTATGGAACGCCTGGCTAGCGCTTTTGACGGCGGTAAGCCTTCCGGTCAGCGCCCTCGCTGACGCGGCTGCGGTCAGGGTTGCCGGAAAATACGATGCCCGCGTCGCCCACGTGGAGACGATTGGAACGCTATTCAACGACAAGCAGGACGTCGGAGCCGGCTCGGGCCTTTTGATCGGCGAGACGCTGGTCATTACCAACAACCATGTTGTTCCGGATGCGAACAACTACAAGAAGCTGGACATATTTATCCGGCTCAAGTCGCGGCTGAACAATCCGATATCCGCCACCGTGCTGGCGCGCGATACGCAGCGCGACCTCGCGCTTCTGCAGTTGGGCACGCCCGTGTCGGATGCCGGCGGGAAACGTTGCCCCGTACCCATCGTCGTGAAGCCGTCCCAGGCTCCAACGGGCACCACGGCGCTCGTCCTTGGCTTTCCGCTCAACCAGGACCTCAGCCTCTCGAGCGGCTTGGTCAGCAACCATGGCTCCCCTCCCAAGGAGATGCGGTGGCAGACCGATACCGTGATGAATCCGGGCAACAGTGGAGGGCCTGTCTTCGAAGACCATGGTTTTCTGCTGGGTATCGCCGTCGGCGGCGTTGTTCAGTGGACGTTTGGCGGCGAGACGCGCAACGTAAACGGCGTGAACTTTTTCATCCCCGCGTCGGAAGTGGTTGCAAGCCCGTTGTACCAGCACATCAACGACATCGCGGAGGACAAACGCTGCTGGCGGGTCGCTCAGGAGGAGCTCGTTGTCGATGCCAATACCTCCATCGCGGTCGACCCAAGTTCTTCGAAAGCGCTTTTAGGCCCGGCCAAGCTCGATCGAAGCTTCACGGTATCCGAGACCAAGGACGATCATCCGGTCGCGCTGGCGTCGCATTCGCGCAACTACCAATCCCGTTTTGCCGCTGAGCCCGGCTACAAGATTGTCGCGTGTACGCCAAAGCCAGAGAGCGCCAATCATGCCAATGACATCACGTGCAACATTGAGAGCGGTGGAGGGGCGGCCGTCTTTGCGTACCGACTGGAGAGCGGGCCGGCGGTCGATCGCTGGCGCGGATGGTGGGCTGGTTATGTGACATTGCGACAGGAACGCATCGCGGCGGACGGCTTGCAATAGGAAAGAAGGTCGGAGCATCGGACTTGATTGCATGGGGAAGCAATCTTTGGCGATGCAGGGGTCGGGGACGAACACGTAAGGGGGCGGATGTGGTACGATTGCAGCAACTGGCGCTTGCGCTTGCAGGTGGGCTCCGCGGATGCGCCATCATGCCCGACATTGCACCAGACTGGGCGTTGCCGATGCGGGATATCATGCTCCATTCGGCGTGCGAGCTTCAGGATGCGCTGGGCACGCTCGACCGTGAAGTGCCACACGAACTCTTCAATGCGCGAAACTGGAAGATCGCGGTCACCCTCAATCCAAAATCGGAAGCGGATTTCGTCCCCGGCGCCGGTCTGACCCGGAAGGTGCCCGCAACGGCGACGACGCGTTTCTCGAACTGGGTCGTGGGGAGCGGCAACGGTGTCACGCTCGATATGCGAGGCAACCGCACGGGAAGCGTCGACTTCAACTTCGACTCCGAGAAACTCATTCTCGATAGCGCCCTACCCTGCGAGAAAGAGACGATCTCTTATCATTCGCTGACAAAGAACCTGGCGATCAAGGATTGGCTATACCGTTCAGTACAGGCCACCGCCACCGCCGGCTCAACGATCGACAACCCGAAATTCACGGCCCAGGTCGTGGTGAAGTTCAACGGCGCGGCAAGCTACACTTACACATTCCCGCCCGGCACGGACTTCCTGACGCTTGGAGGGTACCTGCAGCTCGACGAAACCTTGAGCATTGTCTTCACGAAGAAACCGGCCGTCGTAGCCAAGTATGACCTCGTGACCCTCCCGGAAGGAGGCGCGGGGTTCAAACGAAATCGGGCACGCCAGGTAACGTCAACCATTTCGGTTCTTGAAGACCAACAAGTCTCGCTGCAACAGATTCGGCAACAATTGCAGAATCTGCGGGCAGTTGGCCAATAAGGGGTTCACCATGGCGGATTCACTCCCGACGACTCTGCTGATCTTGTATTTTGTTGGACAACCGCCGCTGGATCCAGCAGGCATCGCGAAGGCCGATCTGGAGACGAAGATCAACTGGACGCTCCAAAGCACGAGCCAGGTAGAAACACGCAGCCCTGAGGCGTGCCGTGCCATCGGCAATCAGCTCATCGCAAGGATGGACAAGGTCAATACCATGACGGTGCGCGCCTATTGCTTGTGCGCCGACGAGGCTGGTGCCGTCTGCAAAGGGACGGAAGAGATGGCTCAGGACCGGGATGCAGAGAACAAGGGAGCCCGGAAGGCAGAGAAGTCAATAGTAGAGGCCCTTGGCCGTACTTTGGCGACTCAACAGCGCCCCCGCCAGAAAAACTGATGTCGCGCGACTCATGATATGTGGGACCGCCTCCGCGTCCAACATTGTTCCAGAGGCCAACTCAAGGGCGCAAGGGAATTCGCCGTAGCCAGATCTAGCTCGCGTCAGATCCACTCGTTTCGATAGCGCGTTCGACCTCGTCGGCGAGGATGCTCAGGTGAGCGGCAAGGCGAGCGAAGAGCTGGCGCTTGCGGTCATCGGTTGCCAGATCGCGGATGGAGGCACATTCCGCGGCGTCGGCACGGAGCTTTTCTAACCTCGCATGCAGCTCTGTCATCGGCGTGGTGGCTCCTGTCCTGCTACCTGCAAGGAGGTTGGCATGCTCGGTCGATGAACGGACTTTCGGGCTCCCCCTCGGCAGTTTTATCTTGCTTTCCGACCGCTTCAAACGCCTACGCGGAACAAGCCTGTTTGCTATCATGCGCACAGGGTTGCGCATGCAATCCGACTAGGCCCGCGCGAGCGGGGATAGGCAGTCAAGGCCGCCGTTTACGGCGCTCGTCTCAGCCTCTGCAGTATTTGTGGGAGATGACTTCCGCGCAGACGTGGAGGGAGCGCTATCCGCCGGGTTCAGTCACGTTTACTGGTTCGACACGGGTGACGTTGCGCAAATAGACGTGCCTCATGCGATCTTGCGGGTTCGTAATTTCCCTGAGTTGACAGAGCATCTGCTCTAAAATTGAAGGGATTCCATTTTGTGCGCTGCCGGATCAAGTTGTATCCTCGGCTAAAGCCGGCGTTCCACCGCGGACACGCTTGAAAAAGATTTCATCCAACAGTCGACGGTGCCAGACGCGTCCGAAAGACATCTCCGATTCCTCTTGAGATGAACCGCGCCGCCCAGCATAAACGCCGAGCAACCAAGGTTCAGGATATGTCGGCGGCGTCTGGGCTGGTAGCCCCTTGGGATTGGTCAATTCCTGCCCTAAATAAACTACAGGCGAGCCCGACATTCCGTGGCGGGTTGCTGCGTCGACAAAGAAAATTGGTAGATTGTTATCGATCGCGACGAGCGGTTCCGACGCGATCGAACCACGCTTCCAGATTGGAAGTACGCCTTGCAGGGCCAAGCCCAATGGAAACCCCAGAATGAAAACGTCAGCGCCCACCCGTGCGTATCCGTATTCGTAATTTTGGGCCTTTCCCTCTTTATCCATGTTAACCAGAACGGAAGCACTGAAGGCAGCGATCCGATCTTTTTCGTCTTCGTAGCTCGGCATCCAATCGTTGAGAAAGATCACTCCGATGTCGACCTGCTGCGCCTTACCTTCCTGATTACGGAACCCCTTATGTTGGCACCAGGTGGGACAGCCGTCTTTAATCACCGGAAGTTGGAGCTCCCGAAATCTTCCTAGACCCTGCGAGCGGTCTTGTTCGGTCCAATGGCATTTCAGTCGGGTCGGGAAACGACCGTGTTCATCCAACGGTTTTTCAGTGACGGCATGCTTACCAGATAGGACGTGCCAATTCGTGACGAGCGCATGCGTCTGCCCGAATTGGTAGAAAAATCCCGTCGCTTTGGGCAGGGGAACGTCATGCCAAAACGGCTCAATTCGCGTCACGCGCATCGAATTTTCGTTCACACTCATTTCGAGCTAACCTCAAATACCTAGCTGAAGACGCATTCTCGCTTCGGACCGGGATCAGATCCGGTTCCGGTTCATAAATTTTAGAATTATCAATAGATTGATCGACTTTACATATTTTTAGCTGCGGCTTGGTATGATATAAAACGTCGGATATAAACATCCTATACCCGACATATTGTATCGCCATGACAAAGCCATCGTCGACCCAACAAGACCGAGCCATCAAACTCCTCAAGGAGCGCGGCATCGCGCGCCCGTCCGAGCTCGCCACGGTTGGCGTCACACCCGCGACAATCGCCCGCATGAAGCAAAAAGGCATTGTCGTCCAACTCGGGCGCGGCCTCTACCAGCTTCCCGACACGCCCATCGACACGCATCACTCCCTCGCCGAAGCCGCCAAGCGCGTGCCCAAGGGAGTCGTCGCGCTGACCTCTGCGCTCGCGTTCCATGAGCTAACCGATACTCTCCCCTCGATGGTCTGGCTCGCTATCGGTCCCAAGGACCGCCAACCTCTTTCAACCAATCCGCCCATGCAGTTCGTTCGCTTCAGCTCGGAGCGCCTTCAGGAGGGCGTCGAGACGCATATCATCGAAGGCTGCCCGGTAAAGATCTTCAGCCCAGCCAAGACAGTGGTCGATCTTTTCCGCTATCGGCGTCGCGCCGGGACACGCTATCGTCACAGTACCGGCCTCAACCTCGCGCTCGAAGGTCTGCGCGAGGCGCTGCGAACCCGAAAGGCGAAGCCCGCGGAGATCGCGGATTTCGCGCGCAAGGCCGGAGTTTGGAAAGCGATGAAACCCTATATGGACGCGATGACCACGAATGGCTAACCAACCCAAAAATGTCGGTGCCTCGGTCCGTGCACGGCTGCTTGCGCTCTCCAAGGAACGCAATCAGCCCTTTGATCTTCTCCTCACTCGCTACGTGCTTGAGCGACTGCTTTATCGTCTCGGCTCGACCGACTACCGCAATCGCTTTGTTCTCAAGGGCGCTATCCTACTCGCGACCTGGGTCGATAACCAGTTTCGACCGACGCGCGACCTCGACCTTCTCGGCCAGGGCGATCCCGATCCAGAAGCACTCCTGGCGATCTTCAAGGAGATTGCCGCCGCGGACGCCGCCGACGGCGTTAGCTTCAATCCAGCCAGTTTCACCGTCGACCGCATCCGCGACGAAAACGAATACGGCGGCGTCCGGATCAAGGGTAATGCCAAGGTCGACAACGCCCGCGTTCGTGTGGTGATCGACATCGCGTTTGGCGACGCCATCGAGCCCGGTGTGCAGGAGACCGACCTGCCCGTGCTGCTGGATTTTCCGGCGCCAAAGCTGCGCTCCTATCCGCGCGAGAGCGTCATCGCTGAGAAGTTCCAGGCGATGGTCGTGCTCGGCCTTGCTAATACGCGCCTGAAAGACTTCTACGACGTCTGGGTTTTGATCCGCTCTTACAAGTTCGAGGGCGACACCCTGGCCCGCGCCATCAAGGCGACCTTCAAGCGACGTAAGACTGAAATTCCCACCGCACCGCCGGACGCGTTCACGACTGCCTTCACCGAGGACGCCGGCAAAAAGGATCAGTGGGCGGCGTTCACCAAGCAGGTCGCGGTCGATCCGGGCACCCTGACAGATGTGGCAAAGACGCTCGCAGAATTTCTGCTGCCGCGGGCGAAAGAAGCCCTTGCCCTGAAAGACGAGGAGAAGCCGACTTAGCCGGGATGATCATGATGAGCATGCCGATGATCATCGCGATGACCAGCAGCAGCAGCAGCACGATCAGCATCAAGATCATCATCGGCACCGACGGCACCGTCCGCGCCAGCAGCACCGGCACGTGCTGATCATCGACATGCCGATCATCGGCATAACTCTTCGCTAGGGAAAACATCCGCGACGAATTTGAAGGCTGACGAAGCACATGCAATGCTTTTCCATGTCAGATCCATGTCAGATGGAGCGCTTCGGAACGCATGCGAACCGCTTCCGGAATTTGTCGGAATGCGTGGAAATACAGGGGATAGAAAAAACGCTCTGTTGCGCCTGTTCTGAGATGAAAAAGCCCGCTAGAGGCGGGCTAATTCTTTGAATTTATTTCGAAATCTTGGTTGCGAGGAAAGGATTTGAACCTATGACCTTCAGGTTATGAGCCTGACAGAGTCAAATGGCCTTGACGGCTTCCGATGGCGGCAGAGATCCGATCAATAGCTCGAGAATATCTGACCCATCTATCTAGTCCGCTCATCGCCTCGTATTTTGTCGCGCCCCTCTGCATCAACGTCCTGCTTTGCGTCTTTCCGCCGGCTACTGGCCAGCTCCGAAAGGTCTCTCTTCAGAGCATGCCGACGCGTCTCGACAGCGGGCATATCGTTGACGAATTGCCTAATTTGGCGCGCGAGCTCGTGATCCGCTGCCCTTCCGGAGCGCTGTAGCTCGGCCGCATACTCCAGATATCGCCGCCTGATCGCGTGTTGGCGTGACTTAATCTGTTCGTCCCAAGGATGTTTGGCAGTCCTGCCGCCCCTCACCTCCGAAAGCACCTCTTTACGGGCGATCCGATCGACATCGGGCGTGATCTTTCGCTTGCGCAAAACGAGCACCGCTCCGCGATCAGCCTTTCGAACCCTTCCGCGCGTCCGCCGCGGCGTTGCCTCCGCCGCGATCCCGCGAAGCCGGAGTTCGCCAGCGAACCGTTCCCGCCAGGCCTGAAGATCCGCTTTGCGGGGGTTGAGGCGTTTGCCGTCATTGCCCAGGGACCGAACGGTCATGTGCACGTGGGGGTGCTTGTCGTCGAGGTGCTGGACGAAGACGTAGTCGTGATTGTCTCCGAACGCTTCGATGGCAAATGCGCGGGCTGAATCCTTGACGGCGACGGCATCGGTGCCAGCCGGCATCGATAGAATGATGTTGACCGAGAGCGAGCCATCGCGGCGGCGCTTGTCGTCGAGACCTGCATCATCCTCCCAGCGTTGCTGTAAGTCTTTCAATCCGGAACGACCCGCGAGGGTCGCACCCTGCTCTGTTTCCGCATCGAGCTCGCCGTTTCGTGTGATGTATGCAAGATGTGACTTGAGATGCGCCACGTCCTTGGTGCGACCGGTGATCTTGACCATCACCTCTGGTGCTCGGCGGACGATACGTTCGAGCTTTGCACGCATCGCCGGCGTGAGGCGACCAGGAGAAGCCGGGTCGGGGATATCCCACTCGGCCAGCCGCGGGCGCCGATTAGGCGTTTCCCAGACATACGAGATCGGCGGTAGATCGGAGGCTAACCCGGTCGGCCGCGGTGAGCGCCGGCTCATCGCCGTCCATCCCAATAATCCGCGTTGCCATTCAGCGCATTACGTAGTTGCGCCAGCTCTTTTTCGATGACGAGTTTGGCTTCCTGAATTGCGGACAGATCGGGCTCAACCGCCCTGCCCTGCAGCACCCTGGCGTTCGCCGCGCGCGCGATCTGGTTGATGTTGCCGCCGATCCGGTTGAGCTCGCGAACAATCGCGCGGAGCGCCTCGTGCTCGCCTGGAGAATGCTGCACAGGTGATGCCAACCGCGAGCGCACCAATGCAACGATCCAGCCGGTTCGGGTCATGCCGCGCTGATGTGACAGTTCCGCGAGCTGCCGCATCTCGCTCTCGCGAAACCGCACCGTCACCTTCTCCGGCCGTCCGACCGGCACCGCCAAGATGCGCGGCGCTGGTGCAGCTAGTGCATCAGCAATGAGACGCCGCAGCAGCGCGGATTTGCCACCCTGGGTCGCCGCAAAGGCTGAGAACTCCGCCGCGAGCTCGTCTGGAACACGCACCGAGATCAGAGCCATGCAGTCCAATCCCAACCGCGATGTAATACATCGCTGGCGCGAAGCCTATCCTGCACTAGAAAGTGCGAATCTCTCCACCCCCTCGATGTTGGTTCAAACCAACCGGCTCGGCAATCAAAGCTCGGCATTTGCTGCAGGTGAGATCCAACCCAGGTGACGATCGATGCGCAACATTCCTCCGGGAGTGGCGCAGCCATCACCGCTAATCTTTGCATTGCTCGAACGCTGCGCGTGCGGATCGGCAACACGGGCACCGAGCACGTGGGCCGCGGCTTTCCAGCAGCCTCCGGCCTCTCTACGGCGCTATGGGGGGCGCGTTCGGCCTCCGACTGCTGCGCTGACGCGCCATCCTTCGGATGGGAAATCCGCTCTACTGGCGCACCAGGCGCAGCAGTATTTCTGAGGAGACAGTCTAAGGCCAGCTTATGCAAAAATGATCTCTTCGATCGTGATGGTCGATGCCGGCACCTCTTCCGCTTCCTCTGCGCCATCGACCAATAGCACGGCATGGCGTGAGCCTTGAGACGCGACCCGATCGACGAGAAGACAGCCGGCGCGATCTTGGTGGCGCACTCTGATCGTCACTGATGAACTAATTCGCTCATTTCGATGGACCGAAGAGTTGGAGCACTTTTCCGCGGCGGCCGTTACACGGTCTCTCTCTATGGGTCGCAATGCTACTTGCGGTGCGATCGGACCTCGTGCCGATTGAGTTCCAGCGGCACCTTCACCATCAGCATGGGAGTCGCCAACTTTGCTGCGAATTTTGCGAGCCAGCTGGCGGGCGTGGGCGTCGGTGAAGCTTTCCCGTGCTGCACATATGGTCTCGACGGCGTTGGGCTGCTCACGCCAAGCCTGATAGAGTTCATAGACAGCACGGATTGACGAGCCGGCAAGCTTCGACCGGAGAAATTCCGGCATACTTTGGACCGACGCGTAGCGAGACACCCAGTCCCTGGGCTTGCCGAGCTTGCGCGAGATGTCAGCCTGGTTATCGCCCCGCTCCAAGCGGTCCGCTACGAATGCCGCAATTTCGAGAGCGTTGAGGTCGTCGCGCTGGATATTCTCGATCATCTGAACATAACGATCCGCAGAACGAACGGCATGAACGAAGGCCGGGATCTCACGGAGCCCGGCGCGTTTGGCAGCACGATACCGCCTCGAGCCTATGACGATCACGTACCGGCTTTCGTTAGTCCCATGCCGCAGCACAATCGGTTGCAGCACGCCATGCTGAAGGACAGATTCGGCAAGCTCCTCGAGCTTCTGTTCGTCGAAGCTGCGACGGGGCTGGTCCGGATCTTCGTCAATGCGGTCGATGGCGATGCAAGTCGGTTGCCCGACTGCGGCGACACCGTCTTCCGCGGCGTCGATGAGCTGCTTAAAGCTGAGATCAAGCGCCACGTGCCGTCTCGTTCATCTGCGCGACGATCTTGGCGAGAACATCACGGATTTCGCGACCAGCCTCCTGCGCGGAGCGGCGCTTGAGCTTCCAGACCGGCAGGCGTTCCGCAACGGCCTCAGCGTAGCCGTCCCTTGCCACGATCTGGCCCGGGAACATATACTTGCCGGCCTCGCGCAAGAGTTGCTCAAGATGCGTTCGTTGACGAGGCGATTTCGTATTGAAGTTTGAAGGCAACAACCCGAGGAACTTCGTATCCTGGCGGCCATAACGCCTCTGCACGCCGATCACGGTCTGCATCAGACCTTTGACGCCCTTGATCGAATAGTCCTCCAGATAGATGGGGGCCAGCACATGCGACGCCGCAACCAAACAGCCGACACTGCGCAGTCCAAGTGATGGCGGCGTATCGATGACGCAGGCATCGAACTGATCCGACGCGATGGCGAGGTTCTCTTGCAGAGTCGTGATGGCGGCGGCATTGCTACGATCGAGATCAGTCAGCGAGCTATCGGCCGGCGCAAGCGTTAGACCTTCGCCTTCACGAGAGACGACCCGTGTCCCCGGTTTGAACAGATCCGCGGCGAACGTTGACCCGGCGTAGTGCCTCAACGTATCCGATGCATTGCTCTGCGCATCCACGTCGATCACGAGAACGCGGAGATTCGCTTCCGCCATGAACCAAGCCAAATGCACAGCAAGTGTCGTCTTGCCGACCCCGCCCTTTTGATTGTTGATGACAATGGTCTTCATCTCAAAATCCGGGATGGGTCTTGCGACGCTGGGTTCATGTCCTCGTCCATCGTTTCGTGGAGGTGTTGGTTTGAACCAACAGACGATCGCGAATCCGATCACCGGAACGATCCCGAAATTCACCCGGCGAATCCCCTGCCAGAAGAGTCAGGTCAGTCCACAACCATCGGAAGGAACAAATTCTGGCAAGCGCGACTGGGACCGTGCTCGTTGCTGGACCACTGCTGTCGACACGGTCGCGAGAGGATCGCCACGCGAATGCGCGGAGACCGCTTGCGGGCTCCGGGAGCGCCGCCGGGCGGCGCGAGTAGAGCTGTCCCCCGAGGGGCTCGCCCAAACGATTAACGCAGTATCACCCGTAGGCTGGCCTTATTGGCCGGGAGCCCACTCTCCTTCTTAAGCATTGGCACCTAGTCAAGTTCGGCCAATTCGAGGGTTTCGCATACACTGGATGAAACTCGTGTCTTGGGACTTAGGCGTTCTCAGTTTTATGCTTCTGCTCGCTGACATTATAGGCATCTGGAGAGCAGTTGCAGCCTACCGAGTTCTAGCTGTCGTAATCATAGCTCAGGCCGTTATGTCCTCTCTGTTGTTGCCAGATCCTCGTAAGGATTGGATTGCGCCCGCAATAGCCACGGAATTGGGCGCGCTTTGTGCCCTCGAAAGGGAACGCGCCTCGGGTGCAAAGGCTCTAGACCCGGCGACAGACCAAGCAATCGTCGGGAAAAGCCCTATTCTGCAACCGCTCCGGAAAACTTGCCAATCCTTGCAGAGTAGCGCTGCAGATCGCTGATCTTCCATTCAGCATCGCCGCATCGAGCCATCCGCGAAGCCGAACCTGTTCAGAGAAGTTTCGCTGATCCGCAATTGGGGCCGATCGGCACGAATGGCCAGACCGTGGTGCAGACCTTCGACGGCAGTGCAGAGGCAGTCGAAGCGTTCGGATGGCTGGAGCATCCCAAGCGGAGGCGCGGTTACGCTGCAATGGACGGAAGGCTGCCATAGTCCGACAATTTTTCGCGGATTGCGGCACTGCTTGTGATGCCGGCTCTATCTGTTCCACGGCCTTGATGTCAGACGAGCAAAATTGAAACAAGACGGAGCTCGTCCGATGACGACTGCCAATGAGATTGCCGAAAAAATTGCAGCCGAGAACGACCTGACAAAAGCTCAGGCCAAATCCATCGTCGATAGTGTGTTCAAGGCCATCGCTGATGCGGCCGTGAGGGGAGCCGAGACGAGCCTTCCCGGGTTCGGCAAGTTCAAGGTCAAGGATAGCCCCGCCCGCGAGGGCCGCAATCCGTCGACCGGCGCAACGATTGCGATCGCAGCTTCCAGAAAGCTGACGTTTACGCCTGCCAAAGCCATCAAGGACGTTCTGAACGGAGGAGCGGCCTCTAACGACGGTACATCGTAAGACGCAAGACGAGGGGGGCTTATGCCCCCTCTTCGGCTGCAAGCGCTTCGTCGCGTTGGCGGATGAGTTCGGCCAGTTCGCGTTCGAGCGCCTTGCGCTCTGCCGGCGTGAATACGCAGTCGCGCAGTTCGGCTCGCAATTCTTCAATGATGTCGATGTTCATGATCGCCTCTCCGGTCGAAGGGAAGCAGGCCCCGCCTTGCGGCGGAGCCCACTGACTGAGCTTCAGTCCCGGTTCGGCCGAGACCAGATCAGCTGGAGACCTTCCGCACCTTCGACCTCGGTCAGGGTGGCGTAGATCGGAGCCGGGAAGCTCGGATCGTCCAGCTTGACGGAGAGGTAGTCGCGCTCGGTGTCCTTGGCGGTCTTCTGCCAGGCCGCGCCCAACTCGACGTTGCCCGAGTAGATGCGGAAGTGCGGGCCCTTGTCGGAAGGGTTGTCGACGCGGATCAGCTTGGCCTTGACGTTGAGGTTGAGCGTCTTGATCGCGCCGGAGAAGCCGTTGCCCGTGGAGGTGAAGGTGCCGATGGTAGCCATTGTCTCATTCCCTTGGCTTTCTCGGGCCGCGCCTATCGCGTCCTCGATGGCGGTCGTGAGACCGGAGGCGATCGACCTGCACCCGGAGGGCCGAAATGAAATGGAGGGCGGCCGGCAGCGACTTTCTTGGACCGCGAGGAATGGCGCGCAGCGCCAGGGGAAGAAAGTCGAGGACGGGCGTTGCAGGGACAAGATCGAGAGCCCGCGAAGCGGGATCGGCCTTCGGTCAGACCAGCCTCTATCGAGGACGCAGATGGGTGCGCCCGTCGCGAAAACACATGGAATGAAGGCAGGCGGCCCTATCGGCTATTCGGGTCTCAACGCAATGGGCGTCGGGCGAAACGTCGTTCACCATAAGCAGGCCACCTAAGCGCCGGGTCATCACCTGCCAGGGAAACTATCGCTGTCGGCAACGTCGGCGGACCTGTCGAAGTGGCCATCGCAAGACCGATAACGAGGCTGCCGACGTTCTCGCCAAGCGGATGTAACCCCGTCCTCCCGATCCATGCCACCGACACGCCTGCGAAGCGTGAAAGATGCCAGCGTCGCTGGACATGGGGCCGGCGAGTCCGGGACGATCTCGCGGACACGCGCGATGCAACGAAGCTCGGCGTGCAGGCTGCAGCCCCACAGCATTGGTGCGGGTTGTGGGCACGATCGGCGTCAACAGCGATCCGGTGCCCGGCTCGATTTCTGTTGGACGCTACTTGGCCGGCGGCCGCAGCGGGCTTTCCGCCCACTTCCGAGCGGCAGGATCGCGCAGCGGATCGTCCTCGCAGACGAGGCAAACGTAGCGAGGCCGGCCGGGAGCTACGTCGTCGGGCACGGCCGCCATCAGCTTCCCGCACTTCGGGCACAGCTTCCGGCTCAGGTAGAGCGGAGTCATGGTTTTTCCTGCCGAGACCAGCTTAGTTCCCGATGCGCCGCGAGCACAACTAGATCGTCGAAGTGTCCGCATGCATCAGACCGCTTGACGCGGAGCGCGTCTCGCACTGAAATCCGGCTTTCAGTGATGTTGCGGGGGTGGCGTCGTGGAAGAATTTTACAGAGGCTTCGCGCAGCGGGCGCGCGATCTAGCCGAGAACGCGGACCCGTTCGCCAAGCGTCGGCTACTCGACCTGGCCCAGCGATACGACCTCAAGAGCAGACCAGGATCACCGGGCGGACGGTCCATCCCGCCGCCGCGCGCAACGCCGCCGACGGTGCTGTTCAGCGGTTCCGGCGAGTCCTAACGAAAAGGTGGCAGTGCAGATACGCGGCCGCTTCACCGCCACATCGTGGGCGCGTCGTTAAGCGCCCTGCGGCCTACCTGCATCAAGCTGTCGGGCGTCGTTTCGCCCTGCCTGGCCGCCTCGAGGATCTTCGCCGCGACGTGCGTCCGCGTGCCGGTTTCAGACCGCGACACGGTTTGACAGACATCGTCGAGGACCGCGCGCAGCAGCGCGGTGGTCTGGGCGTCGAACATCGGAGAATGCCCCTCAGTCAATGGACGACAAGGATAACCGCGCCCGCGCGTCCGGGGATTCAAGAAGGTTAAGACGCAGTGCGAAATTTGGCTGCGCCGGTCTGCTCTTCTCCCTTGTGGCGGCTATGGCCTTCGGCCTTGCTGTTGGCCCGGAGCCATTCTGAAGAAAAACAGCCGGAACTGTGTTGCCGCCAACTCAACGCAGAACGGACCTCGCGCAGGCGTATGCGCGGCGCGAGGAGTCATCACCTGCGCCGCGCGATCTCGTCGGCGACCATGCCTTGCGCCCGGACCAGCCGGTCATGCAGGGTCTCGAACATATCGAGGATGTCATCATTCGGCTCATTCTTACCCTGCTCGATGGCTTCGGCGACGAGTTCATCGAGGGGCGTCTCCTTCAATTGGCCCTTCTCTAGAAGCTCGTCATACAGGCCATCACTGTTCGGCTGCGGTTGGATGCGGCCGTCGGAGTTGCACCAGACGGTGAATGTCTGATGTCCGAGAACAGCGTTCTCGACCATTTCCGCATCCAGCGGAATCAGCGTCCCCCAGGCCACGCCCGCTTCGTCGGCGAACCCTGCCACGTACATCCGTTGCTCCACGGCGTCTGCATCGCGAAGCTGGAAGAACGGCGTGAGGATGATTGGAGGGCATTTTGGCATGACGATTTCTCCGAACGGGTTTGCGTCTATAAGCGCAGCGGCGGCATCAGCGCGGGCACCTTCGATCACACGAAAAAGGCAAGGTCTGGGAGCGTCACCTCATCGCCTCACGCCCGCTGCTTGTCTCGCCGCCGAGAATTGATTTGCGCCATCAGGATTGGGCCAAGCGAAAATTCGCCGGCCTCGGCTTTTCGCGTCAGACCGCGCAGATAACCGCCGGCGGAATTGATCGCGGCGCCACGTTGCAGGATGCACGCAACGACGACGGCTGCAGGCACCTCGCCCATGACCGTTTGCGCCTCCTCCCAGGCGCTGGGGCTGATCCCGAGCGTTGATCGAACGACCGCCGCGGTGGCGAGAAAATCTCGCCAGTTCGAAATCCCACCTTTCGCATAATCGACGATGTCCGGGCATGCACTCAGGACCATTCCCAACGGATACGCCCCCTCGGCGACTCGCGATGGTTGAGGTTTAGGCTCAGCTCCCGCCGCCCTGCCTTCTCGGAGGCTAGGTTCAAGCTCAATTAGGGCATCAGTATTTGAATTCTGTATGTGGCGCTCAGAATGGGACTCATTGCCGCTCGGATTCTTAGATTTGATGTGAGCTTCCAGCAGATTGAGCACGTCATCAGCAAGTTGAGACAGCTCGTCGGCGATCGGCTCAAGCTCTTGGCGCGTCGCGCTGCGCGGAATCTGAACAACCATCGCGCGGAAAGCGGCGTGCACCTCCTGCCAATCGGCGGGCCCCTGCCCTGCCCTCCGCGTCGGGACGCCTTCCTCGATGCCGGTTGCAATCATCTTCCCGATGTCGCGCCGGCACAGCGTGATCCGCTCACGCACGAGCTTGAGTGCGCGGGCTTCGGCTTCGATATCGGCCGCCAGGCTCTCGAACTCTTCCGAGCGCACGACGAGCGGCGACAGATCGAAGCCGAAGGCGAGCTCGATTTCGCCAACATCGTCCTTCCGCGCATAGCGCTTGCCATTTGGACTATCGCGTCGAACGATCAGTCCCGCGTCGACCAGCACTGCGAGGTGGCGCCGCAGCGTCGATGCCGGCATGCCGTGCGCCCGCCGACTGAGCTGATTGTTTGATGGGAAGACGATCAGATCATCCTCTCCTGTGAGCGCCGTCTCAGGATGGAAGGTCAGGAGCGCGTTTAACACTGACAGCGCGCGCTCCGACACGCCAAGGCGCGGCCGTGCCGTGCAGATGGCATGGAAGATCTTCCATTTGTGGACGATCTTTTCGGGAGGGCGTTCGGTTGCGACCATCTGGCTTGCCACATGGGCAAGTGTCAACGATCGCCGCCCAAAGGGCGTCGTTGGAGAGTGTGACTGCATGTCTTTGCCTCAGCTGGGCAAAAAAAACCTGCTCGCCGAAACGACGATAAAATCGCGTAGAAACTCTTGACTGCGATTCGCGAAAGTGATTCTCTGTCAGTCGCCAAACTTGAAGAGAAGGGCTTCCGGAACTCCGTTTCGGGGGCCTTTTTCTTTTGCCTTGTCTGCTCCTGGTTCGTGTTTACGGGACGAGGCCGTCAGGCCTCGGTAGTTTCCTGACCACTGCTCGTCTTGGAAAAGGCGTCGAACAGCGCCGGAAGTTGGTCGACAAGAAATGCTGCAAATGTCGCCGAGACATTCTTGTCGAGAGTAAGCTTCAACTCGCGCTCGGCGTGACGCACGTGCGCAATCTTGTCGCCGGATGCGGAAAAGACTGGCCTCTCTTCGGAAGCTTTCGATGTGCCTGCGGAAGATGGACGGCTGGCTGCTGAGAAAGCTGCAAGGAATCGAGCGTCAGTTTCTCGCTCTGCAAATTTCGGTTCAGCGATCGCCGCCCTGACACGTGAGAGCGCCGCTACATCCTTGATCAATTCAGCGAACGTCTGCCAGCGGGGGCGTCCAACTTTCGGAGCCTTCCCGATTGCTTGAACAACATCGGCTGGAACCGATCGAGCGACAGCGAGGAGTCTCGAGGTCTCCGCCCTATCAATCGACAAGGCGTCTTGCGCGATTGCTCGGCTATGTCCGGCATCTTCGATATGCATCGCGAAGGTAGCGCGCTCAATGAAACTCAGATCTTCGCGTTGTGCGTTCTCGAGTCCTTGCGCCACGACGAGCGCTTCATCTGACAGCGCTCGCAAAATAGCTTTGACCGAAATGCCTAGTTCGCGTGTGGCGCGAACTCGTCGATGACCATAGGCGCTCTGGTAGCGCCCTTTCGCTTCGGGATGCTCCCGAACGAGAATGGGCACCTCCTGGCCACGCTGTGCGATCGACTGTTTGAGTGCCTCGAACGAGCTATCATCCTGGTCGCGAAACCGGTCGGCCAGAGGTGACGGATCGATAAGCGAGGGGTCGATTTCAAGGATCATCGCCCCGGAGGCAATCCTTTCACGCAGCTCCTCGTTCTCTTTCTCAACTCCGGAAAAGGTGTCCTTCAACGAGCGGACTGATCCGGACGAGACCCGCGGCAGGGCAGCGGGCATGTTGTCAGCTGACAACGCGGGTGGCTGCGGGGCGGTGAAAAGGCTCTTGATGGTGTCAGTACGTTTGCTCATCGACCCCACACCTTCTTAAGAAGTTGCGCGATTTCGGCATTGACCGCGTCGACCGATTCCAATGCGCGGTCGTAGGCGCCCCGCCCTACGGCGCCGCGCTCCAGCTCGTACAGTGATTGCTTGGTGAGACCTGCATTGGCGATTGCAGTCGATTTCCACACCGTGGCTTGGAGCACATCCGATCCAAAAAGGGTCCGGAGGAGAGCGACGATCTGAGCTTCGGGCACGTCATTGGGATCGTGACGCGTGATGACGTACCGGATGAAATCGTGATCGAGTCGTCCGCCAGCTTCCTCGATGACAGACATGAGGTCCGACGTCATGAGGAGAAACTGGCTCATTGATGCGACATCGACCATCTGAGGATGGATGGTCACGAGCATCGCGGTCGCCGCGTTTAGCGCACCCATGGTCAAGTAACCAAGTTGGGGTGGGCAATCGATGACGACGACGTCATAGTCGTCGGCGATCTGGTCGATGGCGCTGGCGACGCGGCGAAAGAATAGATCGTGCCCGCGTTCACGACGCTCGACCATGGCTCGAGGCGTGGTGTGCTCGAACTCCATCAGCTCGAGATTGCCTGGCACGAGACCTATTCCGTCAAAATAGGTCGGCCGAACGACATCGCGCATTGGCCGCCGGTGCTCGTCATATCGTATAGCGCCGTAGAGCGTTTCGTTCGCCCCAATGTCAAACTCGGGTTGGTACCCGAACATTGCCGACAGCGAAGCTTGGGGATCGAGGTCAATCGCTAGGACCCGAAAGCCGGCAAGCGCGAGGTATTGCGACAGATACAATGCCGTCGTCGTCTTGGCAGAGCCACCTTTGAAGTTCGCGACGGTGATGATTTGGAGCTTGTCGCCTGGGCGCCGGCGTGGGAGAAATTCCAATGCTTCGCGCGGCCGCGCGTTGGCTAGATACCCGCGCAACTCATGAATCTGAGCCAGAGTATAGGATCGTCGCCCCCCGATCCCCGTCGTCGGGCTCGGCCCGAGTCCGTCGAGAGAAAGTTGTCGAAGGTACCCATCGGATACGCCCGCAATTCGCGCAACTTCCCCCGAGGTGAATGACCGGAGCGATTTGCTCGCTGAAGGCGGGAAAAGCGTCGTCGCGAGCGATCGCAGCTGACCGGACAGAATGCCGGCATGCCGAGAGATCCGCGCAGACGCAGTCTCGCTCATCGTCACCGAATCTTCCGCTAAGCTCGTCATCTACCTTCTCAAGACGGTTTCTGCGCGTCAGACGCCTAATCTCCGTCTTGAGAGATGGCCACGATTCTATGATTTGAGCAAGAAATAAAGGGTTAACGAGTTCTTAACGGCCCGGGGGCGTGCCCAACAGCGAGCAGCGGCATTTCGGGCGTATCGCCTGGCTGTTGTCAGCTGACAACAGCGGCCCCAGCGGCGGCGGAACGAGGCTCTACCATAGCATGATTCGGCCGGGCTGCCGGGGTCCCCCAAGTGTCATTCTGTACCATGCTACCTCTGCTCCGATCGGTGTTGCTACTGTGCGGATGCGCCGGCGCCTCGGTCGATGCGCTGCAAAACCCTCGCTTTTGGTGTCGCGTCGGCGCCCACCGGCGCTTGGCGAGGGGTCGATCCATGCCGTGCGAGTGCCTCTATCCCTGCTTCAGCGCGTCGTTGCGCCGGAGAATCGCGCCCCTCGTAATGTACGGTGTGCTCGCTCACCTGCTCAACCCGATGCCGGGGGCCGACGGTCCCGCAAGAAGCGCCCTCCCCGTCCCGTTGACGAACCCGAGCAGAATGGTGAGCGGCGGGGCGTCGAGGGAGTTTGGCTCGGCCGGTTCGGTGGCACGCTGGGTTGTCGCGGTGTCGATCGACACGATATCGCAGCACTGCGCTGGGTGCTGCCCATCCGAGGCAAAGGTGAGCGCAACACGGCGACAGGTCACCAACCGGTCGGACGATCAGGATCGACCAATCGACCGAGTACGTTCCGAGGCATTCGCGGTTGCTGTTGTTCTGCCTGATGATCACACCAGAGGGCCCGGACTTTCAGCCGACCACCCGCCCCGCGCTGCTTACGGCGAAGGGAGGCAGTGTGGGCCCGCTTCGACCGGCACGCCCTTCTGCGGACCGTCTTGTGCCCGGCCAGATCCAATCTTGGCGCCTGGATTCAGCGCCGACGGCGATGCCCCGCCGTCATCGCGAGACTTGGCAGATGGCATGTTACAGGCGGTGGCGCCAACATCGGATTCCTTCCTAGGCAAGGCGCTTCGATCGCAGGGCTCGTCCATCGAGACGGCCCCCCGCGGATTCACGGATTGTTGTCAGCTGACAACGTCAGCTACCAAGGGGAGGGGGGTGTCACGGTCGGCAGGCGAAAGCCGGACCCTCGACGATCCAGTGGGCATGGGAATCGAGCCGTTTCCGTGCATCGTGGGGAAGAAGGAGTCCGCCGAGGAGCGGGCTAACTATGCTCGGGGCGCTGTTTCGAATCGATCCGTAAGGAAGTTGATCCGCAGCGCCCGGCGTCGGAACGGCTCTCTATTGGCGGGCCATAGGGCCGACCAACAATCCAATTTCGCGAAGTTGCGTGAGCATCATACGGGGTCGATTGGGCAGGGAAAGGCGACTACGCGGCGCCAGCTACCAACCAGCCGCTGGAGCATTGTTGTCAGCTGACAACAACGGCCCCGACCATGGAATGTTGTCAGCTGACAACAATCTGTGCCCACCGGTCATTTGGATCCAAATCGCCAACGTACGTCTGTCCAGTCGAGGCAAGCTCGGTATCGCATCAGTCGCGTCGATCCGTGGCCGATGAATTCACACCTCGGAGGTGAGGGCTGGACGAGATTGTTCTCGCCTGGAGTCCGGGACATGCCCGTGGTCTTGAGGGGATACAGCACCCGGAAGACCGGAGGCATGCGATTTATAGAATGCTAACCATAAGAGACTTATGGCCTCCTGCGCGTCCTTACGGCCTTCTCCCCTAGATTTGGCGAGAATCCTCCCTGCCTTCACGTAGTGTACCCGGAATGTTATATAAGGATACACGGTATGAGCTAGAGGAGCGCCTGATGGCCTTCCATATCAAGAATCCCGAGACCGACGCGTTAGCCCGCAGGGTCGCGGCGCTGAAGAAAATCGGACTGACCGAGGCTGTGCATACGGCGCTCGCCCATGAACTCAAGCGCGAGCAGGGCAAGCCGTCGATGATCGATCTGGGCGTCCAGTTTTGTCGCGACTTGAGGGCGAAGGGCAATCCGCAGGGCGGTAGGCCTGCTGACAAAGCGTTCCGCGACAGCTTGTACGAGGATTCCTGATGTTCATCGACGCTTCGGCGCTCACCGCGATGCTGACCGACGAAGACGACGCGCGCGAGTTACTGGCGCGCGTACAGCAAAGCACAACCCGGCTGACCTCGCCGCTGGCCGTGTGGGAGGCGGCGATTGCCGTCGCCCGCCTGCTCGATCTACCTGTCGCGGCGGCGGCCGAAGCGGTCGAGAGCTATCTCGCGTTGATAGAAATAAAAGTGGTGAATGTTGTGCCTGAAACAGCCCGCATCGCGCTCGACGCCTTCGACCGCTATGGCAAGGGCCGACACCCGGCGCGGCTCAATTTCGGGGACTGCTTCGCCTACGCCTGCGCCCGATATCTTGGCGAACCGTTGATGTTCAAGGGCGCCAATTTTCCGCAGACCGATATCGAGGCGGCCTGACAAGCGCTACTATCGAAGCGAGCCTCCGCGTGGCAAAAGTAATGAACGCTGATTCGCAGCGAAGCCACCGAGGCGACGCCGCGGAAGCCAGCCGTGACCGCGCGGCCGTTCGGAAAGTCGGCCTTACCGACGAGGACATCTGAGCGCGGACGGTGGCCGAAGGCGTCCGGAAGAGGGCAGGGGCAACTGTCCAGCGGCGCATCTCCTCGGCGGTTTGTGGCCGACCGCGGCGACCAGCCGGGCTGGGAGGATCTCGGAACTCGTTAATCTACGAACGGAAATCAGATTCTGGAGGATTCGGAACCAGCATCGCTATGACGGAATCTAAAGCCGTGTTAGCTTCTGTTTCGCCGGCTTCCATTAAGGTTATCAGGACCTTGCCGTTCAGCTGCATAATCCCCGATCCGTTGCCCTGGACCCAGCTCGCCGGCCCGCTTGCAGCTGCCGAGGATGTAGTCGCCCGCCTCGACGAGCGCCTAGCAAAGAGCCCAATCCAGGACGGGTGGATCGCGCGGACTCATTTCACAGACGCCTGCGCGACTCTGTGGCTAGATGGCGAACTTGTCCACCTCGAAGATCTGGTGCTCCACGATGCACGGATGGATATCCGCAGCCCCACTCATGAGGTGACCCGAGCCCATGCCGTGCTGCGCGCCCGTCGCCGCATCGCCACTGAAAAACCTGGCTGGGCGCTGTCGGTGGTCGGCCTCGACAGTTTGCGGGGCAGGGGAGGGCAGACCGACCGCGACGGGATCGACGTCGATCCGACCCAGCGAGACATAGAGAACCATGAGACGGAGGGAGCCAGCGCCGCGTCGACCGCGGAAGCGCCGCTTGCGCTGACCGCCCCTGATGATCGGCTGACTGAGGCCCTCGCCGCGGTCGATGTGGCCATCGCCAAAACCAGCCGCACCCTGGCCGGCGAGAGTGCGAGCCAAGCGCGTCGTCCGATCGAGCGGGACTCGTGGATCTACGATCTCGATTGGAACGAAGACTCGCGCCTGGCTGAATGGCGCGCCATCCTTGCTGAATGCGAAACCCTTCCGCCGACGCTCGCGGCAGCAGTCGCGGTCGATGCCTGGCACAGCATCGAACCGCTGCAGCATGGGGCCTGGCTTGGTCCTTTGCTGGCCGCAGCAACACTCCGCCAACGCGGCAAGACCCGCGCGCATCTCGTCTGCCTGCACGAAGGCCTTAAAACCATCCCGCGCGACCAGCGCCGATCGCGCGACCAAACCGCGCGCTTGATCGCACAGCTCGGCGCGATCACAGCCGCGGCGGAGGCCGGCCTCAAGGCGCATGACCGCTGGCTCAATCAGCGCATGCTACTCCTTCGGAAGCTGTCCGGCCGTCGCTCGACCTCAAAACTGCCGGCGCTCATCGACTACGTGTTGTCCCGCCCGGTTGTCTCGGCCGGCATGATCGCCGAAGAATTGGGTATCAGCGCGCGCGCTGCCCAGGACCTGGTCGCCGAGCTCGGCCTGCGCGAGGCCACCGGGCGAGGGCGGTATCGGGCCTGGGTTATTCTCTAGAAGCACGCCATCCGGTTCTTACACACCGGACACATCGGCCGTCCGTTGATAGAGGCAGTCATCGCCGGAGCTCCTGTTTCGATCTAGGTCGAATCGCTTTGGCGACTCAGCCTTAATCGTCGTTGGTAAGTTCGTCGGGCCACATCTGTGCGCCATGAAGCACGCGCAGGATGCGAACGGTATCGCCATTGATCAGGTAGGCCGCGACATAAGGCGTGCGCGGGATGACCAGCTCGCGCGTGCCAGCGACACGCCCGGGTCGGCCGCTTTCGGGAAAGTCGAGCAGACGCCGCGCAGCATCGGCAATCAGTTCGTCAACATGAATCGCGGCGCGAGGATTCTCGGCTTCAATGTAGCCGAAAATTCCGTCGCGATCAGACAGCGCGTGACGCGACCAGACGAGCTTCACCGTTTTTGTTCCGCCGCTTTTTGAAGCGCGGCGGCGCGGCGTTGTGCGAAATGCCTTTCGACCTCGGAATCATCAAGATCGGGCCGGGTGTCCGTCAAGGCCTGGCGCACCTTCTCACGAAACCAGCTATCGTAAGCTTGGCTATTGCTCACGAGCTCGAGCGGAAGCATCCCTTCGTTGGCCGTGCGCGTCAGCAGGATTCTCACGGCGTCGGAGACAGTGAGGCCCATGTTTTCGAGCACCGCGGTGGCCTTTTCCTTCACGTCCGCGTCGATGCGGGTTTGGACGAGGGCATTCGAAGTCATGGCGATCTCCTTTATTCTCCGAATGTAATGCATTTGAATGACATACGCCAGATAGGTCACTGCGTCGTGACCGGGGGCGGCGCCC
Organism: Bradyrhizobium sp. UFLA05-108; assembly: GCF_059803455.1. Taxonomy (NCBI): domain Bacteria; kingdom Pseudomonadati; phylum Pseudomonadota; class Alphaproteobacteria; order Hyphomicrobiales; family Nitrobacteraceae; genus Bradyrhizobium; species Bradyrhizobium sp. UFLA05-108. The sequence goes on from NZ_JBANAZ010000100.1 coordinate 26,088, forward strand.
GGCCCCGCTTTTTGGGGCGAAGCCGGGCGCTGCGGGATCAATCCCGGTTCGGCCGGGACCAGATGAGCTGGAGGCCGTCCTGGCCCTCGACCTCGATCAGGGTGGCGTAGATCGGAGCCGGGAAGCTCGGGTCATCCAGCTTGACCGAGAGATAGTCGCGCTCGGTGTCGCGAGCGGTCTTCTGCCAAGCCGCACCCAATTCCGCGTTATGTGGTGCACCACATAACATCGATTATGCGGAGTAGCGCATTATGCGGAGTGGCGTGCTGTGAACGCAGGTTTTTCGCGGCTTTATCGACCGCGGCA
>NZ_JBANAZ010000101.1:0-25525 GCF_059803455.1 Bradyrhizobium sp. UFLA05-108
TTCGCCGCAGCTTCGAGATCGGTCTGCGGAGCTCGCAGACCTTCATCCCGGGTAACATTCCTTCCTGAGGCAATACGCCCGGTCAAATTTGGAAGCCGATTGACAGTCACGTGCCTGAACCAAGCAACATGGTCTCGCCGCGCTCCTTCCAACTCCTCACCGGCGGGGAACAATGGTATCTCCGCCGGGTGAAAGGGTACGAGGTATTCGTCCTCACATACGAGTTGTGTTGGCGCCCGTCAGCCGTACTGCGCTCACTGCCTGAGGCGGTTTTGCAGCGCGCCCCGATTCGCGACGAGGTGGTCGAGATTCAGCAGCTCTGGCCGTTGTCCTTGCGCCAACTGGCCAACCAGCTCTCGCGTGCCGTCCACCACGTAGACGCCGCAATCATAACTGTTCTGCTGCTGGGCCATGGGGCGTCGCTCGAGGCGGGCATGCAGCGCCTCGGCGAGCTTTGCTGCAGAAGTGTGATTGCGTCCCTCGGCGGAGTCGTAATGATAGGCAACCGGCCCTTCCCGCGCGGCGCGATCAAGGAGCAGCAGGGACCAATGGCGGCCGCCATCATCCTCATCATCATTCACCGGCAAAAACAGAAAGCGTGCGGTATCGTTACCATCCTTGTCGTTCACGATTCCATGCAAGTTTTCCAGGATGACGTCCTCGTTTAGAGTCCTGCGCAGCATATGGGCCGTCGCGGGCTCCACGAAGCGAGTTCGGGCCGCCAAATCCGGATTGTCGCTCTGCAAGTCACGTGACAGGAGGGCGTAATCCGCCGCGATATGCTCATCGCCCAGCCATTCCAGGTCGTCGAGGATCCGCCCGCTCGGTCCGTGGATCGAGGCTGCCGGATCCCAAGTCCCGACTAGAGCATCAGGCGGTGTGCGCGGAAACGCGTAGTCAGCATCGTCACGCAGCTCGTAGGGTGTCAAAGGCGGCTGAGCCGCAACAGGCAATGATGGCGCGGCTTCCCAGGCCGGCCACAGACTCCAATCAAAGTCGGGCGGTATCTGAAGCGACCAGGTCGAGGTGGATCCGGCAGGTTCCTGCCGTGGAGCTTGTTCTACCTCCTGCGTCTGCTCATGGCTTGTCAGGCCATTCGGTGGGCCGTCTTCCTCTATCGCCCAAAGCAGATCCTGATCGTCACCTTCCGGAGGGAGCTCCTCTGGCCAGTTATGCTTCAAAGCGACGCGCTCAACGTTTCCCTGGCGGACTATAATTGGTGCTATTCCGCCTTCGGACCGGGAGTCTCGTAGACGATCTAGGGCCGTAGATACCCGATTTTTTCGATCTTTTTCGAAGGCTGCGGCATCGTTGTCCAGCGATTCATCCTCCAAACGATCAGCGATTCCCGACCTGTCGTTTGCAAATAGCCACTGACTGAATCTGCGCAGAGGACGAACATACAGGGTTTTGGCCGTGATTGCCTCGTACCCCGCGCCGATCAGTGCGGGCTCAAGGTCTGCAATAAGGGAGGCGTCCGCAGAGTACAAAGGAGCGGGAATGCGTTTGCTCGCTCCCGCCCGGAGATGTGCGAGCGCCGCAGTGACAGCTCTGTAACCGCCAGCCTCTCTATAAAGATTGGCGTCTGTCTCTAGTTTATCGACGGCCCTGTCGTTAAGTTGGGCAGCAATGCTGTGTTTCTTGTTCTGACGAAGGTAGCGACTGAAATCAGTGAGCAGGCTTGCATAACCTTTAGCTGTACTTGCGGTACCCTCAGTCACGGCTTGCAGTTTGTACTTCTTGATCAGGTCCGCGTCGTCCGGATAGGGAGACTCATCAACCGCCGCTGCAGTCATCGCGACTTGGCTGGCCGACTGGGTCGTCGTGGCGAGACTTTGCGGACTGAAAATCCTCCGCCTTTTGGCCGGCGCGAAATCCGCTGTTCCATGCGCACAGTTGATCATCACCTCTTCGCTTGGCGAAAGGTTGATTATATCTAGCCGGTGCGAAACCGAAGATTGGAAGGCCTCGCCGGGGTTTTGAGCCGGGTAACCACTCGCAGCCGGCTCAAGTGTCATCTGGGCGTTATCCTCCCCAGGTATCCCTAGCCAGCTCAACGTTTGCTCAGGAACCCTCTGGTCATCCTCTCCGGGAGCGAGCTCCACTGGCCAATTGAAAGGCCTTTGTGACGCACCGTGCTGTTCGGCGGTTTCCGCGACCTCACCCCGCCGCTTGATTGGAGCGATTCCGCCGGCCGATTTGAATGCCCGGAGATGGGCTAGTGACAAACCGGCGAAGTACCCACCGCACTTCTTGGCATCCAGGTCCAGCAATTCGCTCTCAAGCTGAGCATTTATCGCTGGTTTCTCGTTAACTAAGAGCCATTGGCTCAGCCTGCGCAGAGCCTGTGCAGTGGCAACTGCGGTCCTCTCCTGGTAACCTGCCGAAATCATCGCTTCCTTAAGCCCAGAGATGAAGGAGGCATCCTCAGGATAGATCGGACGCGTGCTCGGTCCCCGGTCGACACGGAACCGGCGACCAGAATCTGCTTTCGCGTTGATAGAGAACTCGGCTGACTCGCCTAGAGTATGCAACGACGTCGTGCATCCATATCCTCCCGCGTACATCGTGGGCTGCGCCTCCTGCCAGACCGTCTCCAGGTCATCCGTGAAGGCCTGTGGTTCGCGATCGCCCAAGTTATCGCTCCAGCAGAGCCTGCGGTCAGCCGGAAGTGCTTGCGAATCGTCAAAAGCAGGCGTTCTCTCCACTAACGCTAATTCCGTTGTGTCTTGTGGGACTCGCCCATCGTTGAGCACCTCTTCGCATGATGGCTCCTCGAGTTCGATCGCTCGTGTGCCTGTCGGCGATTCTCGCAGGTGAGCCAGTGCGGCACCGATCTTCCGATTGCTATCGGGCTCTTTCCGGTAAGCCGAGACATCTTCATCCAACGATTTGCTCGAAAGCCGAGCAGCAAATCCCGGCTTGTTGCTCCCGCGGAGGTACTCACTGAAACGCCTGAGAGCAGTTGCGTATGTGCTCGTAGTTTTGAAGTTCTTGGTGGTGGTTGCTTTGTACTCTTTAATGAGGGCCGCATCGTTATCGTAAGGATTCAATTCTGCGCGGCTTGCGATGGGCGTGCCGCCGCTTTGCGACTGAGAAGCCCGAAGATGACGCAATGCCGTAAGGATGGACCCGTTCGGAGTCTTGTCGAAGACCTTGGTATCTTCATCCAGTGACTCGTGGTTGAGCCGAGCAGCCATTTCCGGCTTCTTACTTTTGAGGAGCCAACGCCCCAATCTGAGAAGCGCATTGACATTATCCCTGATGGTGCGCGGCTTGAAACCCCGCTTGATGAGTGCTGGCGTTAATCTGTTAATAAGCGATGCATCTTGGGAATAGAGAGGGTCCCCGATGGGACCTACGAAAGCCCAACGTGACTGGCCCGGCTGCGATGCCGACGCGCCTGGCAGCGTTGCGCCGCCTTCCTGCGATTCCTGGATGTATTCACGCCCGCTCGCCGTCTCCGTTAGTGATGCAGCGACTTGCGCGGTTAGCTCAAGCGCCGACGAAGGGCGGGCTTCATCCATCATCTCCCAAGCCAAACTCTGATCGTCCTCCTCCGCACGGCGGACCTCGGCCACTCCCAGGGACGCGCTGTGCTGCGCAGCATCCTCTCCGACATGTCTCGGCTCTGTCAGGACCACGACGGGATCAGGACCGGCGGAACTCCAGCGCTCGGGCTCTATCGCTCTGACGCCCCCTCGCGACTTGAGGAAATGCGCCAGTGCGGTACGGATTTTCCGTTTGCCACCGGAGTCCTTATAGCCCTCGACATCCTTATCAAGTTCATGCAGCGACCTGGCGGAGATCTGAGCAGCAATGCCAGGCTTGCTTTTTTTGCGCAGATAGCTGCTGAAATCCGCAAGCAGAGTTGCATAGGTCTTGGCGGTATCTTGAGTGATCCCTCCCGCAGGCGCTTTTTTGTACTCGTTGATGAGAGCCGCATCCTTGGGGTAAGGGTTGAGGACGGCGCGTTTCACGAGCGGCGGGGCTACGTCGGCCGACCGGGGAGCCTTGAGACGAGCTAAGGCTGTAAGGAGCGACGAGGAGCCCCAGCTTCTCTCGAACTCTTCGACATCCTGACTGAGCGAGTCGTCGTGCAGGCGAGCGGCAATGCCCGGCTTATCGCTTGCAAAAAGCCATCGAGATAAGTTGAGCAAGTGCTCTCCATCGGACCCAGCGACGGCCTCTTCAAGGCCGAAAATAAGGGAAGCGTCATCGGAATAGAGAGGAAGCTGGCTGCCATCGACGTAAGCCGCAACTGGCCGAGTCGACGGCAGTAGCGAATCGCACAGCATCGCTCCGCCGTCTTCACCGTATGGAGCGGGCGAGCGGTCCTGCACGCTCTGTTGCATGATGAGCGACGTCCCGCCTAGCGAAGGGTCCACTGGGGTACTCGACTGAAAAGGCGACGAGGGGGCCGTTTCGTTCATCATCTCCAACGAAACATCCTGATCGTGACCTTCCGCAGGAAGGACCTCTGGCCAGCTGATAGCTACCTCCGAGAGGCTTTGCTGCGTAGAGGCGTCTCCAATGCACGTCGGCTCGGTCAGGACCTCGTCTTCAGAACCTGAAGCTGGTGGGATAAGACGCTCGACTTCAATCGCTTGCGCGCCCGCTTGGGATTTTCGCAGGCGACCCAATGCGGATACGATCTTGGGATCATACCCGACGCTTTTCTTATATTCGTCGACATCATTGTCCAGCGACTTGTCAGAGACGCGGCCAGCAATGGTCCGTTTGCTCTTTTCGCGTAGGTAGTCACTGAACCTGGTAAGAGCAGTTGCGTTGTTCCGGCCGGTAGCTGTTCGTGTTTCGTTTTTGTACTGCCTGATGAGGGCCGCGTCCTGTGGATAAGGACTTAGCTTAACGACGCCCGTGATCGGCACGACTCCACCCGCGGACTCGGAGGTGCGAAGATGATCTAGTGCCTTACGCACCTTCTTGGTACCGCCCTTCTTTATAAACTCCTCGACATCAGCCGCCAGCGACTCGTCGTTAAGCCGAGCAGCAATAGTCCTCTTCCTGTTCTCAAAGAGCCAGCGGTCGAGAGTGAGAAGATTACTTACGTTGTTCTCTGCGGTGCACTTCGCAGCGCCTCCTTTGACGAGGGCTGACCCAAGCCTCGAAATGATGAGCGCATCTTGGGAATAGACAGGGCGATTGCTGTGACCGACCAAAACCCCAGTCGACTTACTCGGTGCCGAACCGCCTCCACCGCTATTTGGTGCCCCGCTATCTTCTGCCCCGGTCCGTTGCAAGACGGGCTGAGCCTCCGATGCCGATGCACCCGGTCGCCTGGACGGCTGCATCAGCACGCGACCACCTGAATTGCCTATTTCGCTCAGCTGCTGCTCGAAGGCCGTAGCATCCGCGGACGGAGCCGGTGAGTTCTCTTGCGGGGCCGCGCTGCTCAATTGTTGACGCACCGGGTTTGTTGAGGCGCACTCCATTCGTTCTCACTTTCAAGATGTGGCAGAATTAAAGCTTGAGTTTGGGGGCAACTTGCCTCGACGCGGCCTCGTCGGAACCGACAGAAAACTAAGGTGCGTCCCCCTCGACGCGCTCCATGTTCTTGCATTGCGATCGGCAGCTTGTCCTGTGGACACAGCTATGGGCGATAGCTGTCGAGAACCTGACGACAGCCTGTTCCGAGTGCCGCGTCAGGACAAATGCGTGCACCGGGTTGTTGGGGAGGAGGAGGTCACGCCGACACGGGCGAGCCGTAGGCGCGGTCGCTGGCACGGAAGTTGGCCTTGACCTTGCCGCGAGACTCCCTCGTCCCGGGATGCGGCGCTGGGCGAGCTGATGGCAGGAATTGGCACTCCGCACATCAAGATGAAACGATTATGGAGTTCAGGAGGTGTCATTCGGCCTGCAATATTGGCTCTGACTCACTTTTGATGCAGTTCGGGGGATGTCTGGCGTTTTTGATTGGGGAGAATCAGCGCCATGCAGCAAGCACTCCAGCGCTCCAATTAAGTGCGGAGTGGATTTGTTGTAGAGAACGCGTACTTCGAAGGTGATAATGCCGTTATTGCGGTCCGGGCGTCGGGAAGCGTTGGTCTGTGTCCATCATGCGGAACGGTTTCCCGGCGTGTCCATAGTCGATATCGGCGACGTGTGACCGATCTGCCGCTCGCGGGGCGGATCGTCCAGCTCCTGGTAATCGCCCGCCGCTTCCGCTGCGACGCCGTCCTGTGCGGGCGCCAGATCTTCACGGAGCGCTTCGCCGAAGGGGTACTGGCTCCGTCGGCGCAGCGCACGGCGAGGATGGAGTCTATCGTTCATCACCTCGGCTTGGCGCTTGGCGGTCGACCGGCGGCAGGCTTCGCAAAAAGGCTGATACCGCCGGTGAGCAAGGATACGTTGCTCCGCGTCGTCCGGCGCCGTAGCCGTCCGTCGGCTGATCCGCTTAGAGTTATCGGCGTTGATGATTGGTAAGCGGTGATTGGGCTTGGCGCCGCAATCACCGATACGCCAGCATTATCTGCAATCTGGAACGCCGCCGGGTCGTCACCCTGCTGCCGGATCGGGAGCCTGCGACCGCCCAAGCCTGGCTTGCTGCCCATCCTGCGATCTCGATCGTCGCCCGCGATCGTGGCGGTGGCTATGGCGAAGCGGCAGCAAAGGCCTTGCCGCACGCGGTACAGGTCGCGGATCGTTGGCATCTGATGGAGAACGCCAGCCGAGCCTTCCTTGATGCCGTCCGCAAATCGATGCGCCAGATACGCACCGTCATCGGTGCGACCACGATTGATCCCAAACTGCTCACAGCCGCCGAGCGCCTCCAGTATGAGGGCTATCTTCGCCGCGAGGAGACCAATGCGGCCATCCTGTCTCTTTCGAAGAATGGCTTACCTATCAAGCAGATCGTGCGTCAAACTGGCCACAGCAGGAAGCTGGTTCGGCAGCGTGATCCGCGGCGAGCGCAACGATGTTTTCCGGACCCGACAAAGCTCATTGGACCTGATTGCCTTGGCTCGACGATCAGTGGGCGTCCGGTTGTCGCAACGGAGCTGAACTATGGCGCCGCCGGAAGGCGCGAGGCTTCCGAGGCTCGCTTCGCGTCATCAGCGAGTGGACGACCCGCAGACGACGAGCTGAAAAGGCCGACACGCAAAACCTTCAACGGATTCCGTCGGCCAGAACGATCGCTCGTCTCATGACAATCGGCCGGACCTGTCAGGCCGAGGGCCTTCACGCGCGTGAGGCTATACACAGAGAGCGGGGGCTAAATCATATCGCGACTGCGTCTTTAGCAACCTTGAGCGGTGACGCCTTAACCGATTTGCTGGGCGGCTTGGCCGCGAATTCCATCGGCTCCTTAGTGAAGGGATTAACTCCGCTGCGAGCTTCGGTAGCAGGTTTGTTCACGACCGACATCTTGACGAAGCCGGGAATGACGAACTCACCGGACTGGTTCAACTCATTGTAGCCTACAGTCGCCATCTGCTCGATGACTGCCTTTACGTCAGCCTTGGAAATCTGCGTTCCTTGAGCAATTGCATCAATTAGCTGGTTCTTGGTCATCTTAGCCACGCTGGTCTCCTTTGAAAGCACAGAACAATTCAAATGCGTGAAATACGCCGGCTCCGTGACTCTCGTCAAAACCGCACGAATCGCTTCCTGTTCACGCGGGGGTTATGAAGAAGTAACGAGCTTAGAACCTATTGGAAGCCAAAATACAAGGATCAGTTCGATGTGTTTCCGGCATCGTGCCTGCTTCTTATACCAGGCGGGTTTGATCGCCGGCTCTTTCCCCGTCTTCTGATCGGGACCGGGAGTGCGCAGTGTGCCAAGCGGTTGCCCGTGAACCGGTCCCTCCGAAGGTTGATCTCTATGACGTTTTGTTGGCAAGGGTTCTTTTATCCTCGGCCAGCCTCGATCGGATCGCAAACGTGCATGAGAGATTTGGGGAGCGCTTTCTTGCATCCGATGGGAGGCGACGCCAAGCGGCAACGTCGGGATTCTCGAGGATGGGGCAGACTTCTACCGGTTGTTCGATGCGACGCGGCAGGTGGAGTTTCTGTATCGCGTGTGCGTCAGACAATAGGAAGGGATATTGCCAACGAAGTCACCTTCCTTCTCGGCGTCGATACTTCCGCGCCAGCATCGAGAACATGATCGACATACCGGAGCGCACGCTGAACAGTCTATCGGTCGGTCCCTAGACAATATCGGGGTAAGCTGTTGAAGGCGCGAGAAAGAGCGAATTCACGGCGCTTAAGGGGGACGACGTCTCAAGGATCGAACAGATTTACGCAACGTCTTTCGGCCAACGCAGCGCCGTAGGTGACTGACAATGCAATCAGAGTGGGCATCTCGGCGTCTTATTGACTTCCCATGGCCTCGAGCTGCCCGGAGTCGCAGCGGATCCGGGAATTGCGAGTCTATTTGTTACTTGCAGCGTCAAAGATTCGTGGGCTGCGATTCCTTGTCAATCCTCAGGCGGCTCCTCAACAGGAATGGCGAAGCCCGCCTTTACGCGATCTATTATGACCATCGTTTTAAAGCCCTTAATGTCCGAGTTCTCATAGAAGAATCGCCGCGTGAACTGCTCATACTCTTCCATGGTGCCCGCGGTAATGTAGAGGACAAAGTCGGCGTCGCCTGTGACGTAAAATCCATTGACGACTTGAACGGACGATTTGATGGCCTTCTTGAACTTATCGATTATATCTGAACGCTCCCGTTCCAGGGTCACCAGCACAAGCATCTGAATCGGTTGTCCTACCGCCTTCGGCGACAGGATTGAGACATCAGCTTCGATGATGCCTTCGGAACGGAGCCGCTTCAGTCTTCGTTGACACGCGGTGGCAGAAAGTCCGGCCATTTCACCGATTACATCTGAAGTTAGGCGGTTGTTCTTTTGCACGATCTCGAGGATGCGCGCGTCTATTCGGTCGTATCGCATAACCGGCCACTTTGAGATGAATTTCGCCGTCAAGATCCTATGCGATGGCGAAATCCTCCGAAAGACGAGAAAATGCAACGAAAATGCCTTTTTGAAGCTTTCAGACTACCAGAAATCCTCAGTAAGACGTCAAGAAAGCTCTTTTGGAACTGGGTCCGGCGGACGAGGAGCCAGGCTTGGTCCCTCGCCGCTACGAATGACCTTGTGTTCAGTTCATCATCTTCCGGGAAGTCGAATGCGTCGGTATGGGCGCGCCGCGTTGTGTGGTGGTCGGCCAGCACGCAGATGCATGGGGTGATGACGCGGCTGAGCGCAACTATTTCGGGCTGGAATGGAGGAGCCGCTCTGTCCATGCGGTCGGCAAGGGCCCGATCACGACGACCGAAAGCCCGCCCCGCGCGACGACGGCGACACAGTCGCGGTCGGCGTCTCCGCTGCATTAGTTCGCACCCGCCGCCAGCTCGAGCGCGTCGCGGCGACCGACGCCACCGTGCTGTTCGTCGGCGAATCCGGCGTCGGCAAGGAGCTGTTCTCCAGTCAGTTGCACGCCATGAGCCGGCGCAGCAGCGGTCCTTTCGTCGCGATCAACTGTGCCGCGATTCCCGAGCATCTTGTCGAATCCGAACTGTTCGGCGTGGAGAAAGGCGCCTATACCGGCGCCATCGCCTCGCGCGCCGGCTATTTCGAACGCGCTTCCGGCGGCACGTTGTTTCTCGACGAGATCGCGTCACTGCCCTATTCGGCGCAGGGCAAAGTGCGGCGGGCGCTACAGGAACGCAAGATTGAACGCGTCGGAGGCACGAAGACCATCTCGCTCAACGTCCGCGTCGTGGCGGCGTCCAACGTCGACCTGGCTGCCGAGGTCGCGGCCGGACGATTTAGGCAGGATCTCTATTTCCGGCTCTGCGTATTCCCGATTGCGATCCCGCCGCTGCGAGAGCGGCGCGACGACATCCCACTCTTAATGGCGCATTTCCTCGGCATCTATTGCGCGCGGCACGGCCGGCACCTGATCGGCTTCAGCCGGCGCGCCACCGACGCGCTGTTCAAATACGATTATCTCGGTAACATTCGCGAACTGCAGAACCTGATCGAGCGTGGCGTCGTCTATGCCGACGACGGCGGCATCATAGATATTGGTCATCTGTTCAGCGGCTCAGAGCTGCTGCCACTATTCTCAATCCAACTCACGAGTGAAGGGCGACTGGGACGCATGCCGCTACTTGAAGTGGATCCACCGTCAGCGAAAGACAAGAGCACCGCCTCTGTCAACGGAGGCGCATCCTCTTCGGACAAACCGTTTGCGGAGATGGAGGTCGCCGCCTATCGCTCCGCACTGGCCCAGGCAGACGGTAACGTGTCGGCCGCCGCGCGCCTTCTGAAGATCACAAGATCAAAACTCGATTATCGACTTCGCCGTCTTGGCCTAAGACCATAGCGACACATCGTCCACTCGCATTAGTTTACGAATCGGCGGTCTGATCGAAGAACCTGACTGTAGCACGCTACGTGAGGCGACAACTCGGGTGGCGAGCTGGTGCGCGGTGCGACTGGTCATCGCACGGGGCGTGCCATCGGGGGCCCTACACAAGCATTAGCCTCGCAGTCGAATCCAAAGACGTTAGGTAAGGAATCTAACACGCGCGTCTTTGATGCGCCGGATTGTCGGGCTTACGACGAGGCGTCGCTTGAGCTGCGCAGTCGAGGTCTGCTCGAAGCGCCGCATTTCGCGGGTCCAGCTGGCTGGCATGGTTGTTGCCAACTTCTAATGTCAAACTAATAGGACAAATAGAAGATGTTACGATTATCCGCGGTCACACTGCTCACAGTCCTGCTTCTCCATCCGTCATGTGCCAAGCACGCTACCTTGCCGGTGGCGCACGCTCTCGGTAGCGTGACAATCGCCGACTTTGCCGGGAAGTGGTCTAATGAGAATCCGAGCAGGGGTAGTATCACACATATAGTGATCGACCAGCAGTTCGACAAAGCCCTCGTTCATGCATGGAGCAGATGTCGTCCGACCGAGTGCTATTGGGGCATCGCGCAAACGCAGGCTTCCAAGTTCGACTATGGAAGCCTGGAAGTTAATTGGAACTCGGGGTCTTCGGTGAGACGGGCAAGGTTGACACTCAGCGGACGTAATCGACTGGAAGTAAGGACACAGGTTCGCTACTATGACGACTCCAGCAGATCGGATTACGATGCCGTTGATATCCTCATCCGGACGCCTGAGGAGGCGGTGGGCAACAGCGCAATCAAGACTGGGTATTCGCCACCTTGCGCCCTAAGGACGGCCGTTTCAATACCGCGGCCAGGAAGACCTGCAGTGGTCTTGTCGCGTGATCCGGAAGTCTCCCGCAGCACTCGAACTCAGATGCGTTTCGCGCAGGGCATATGTGAGCGCGCTTTCATCTCAGGATTGATCGCGCAGCGCCTGCCGCTCGTCGCGACTGAGAGCAGGGTGATGCCGATATAGGCAGGGACAGCGACCGTTGGATACCTCAACCTTAAACAAGTATTTTGATTCCCGCCTGCCTTGGTACACGATCTATCCAACCGTACCGCAATTTTCCGATGCGGTCGGTGCCGAGGCTTGTGAGACATGGCTGAGGTGCCTGCCCGCCGCCGAGCCAGTATCGCTCTATCTCCACGTTCCGTTCTGCCGCTCGATTTGCTGGTATTGTGGCTTTCCAACGACGATGACTGACCGGGATGCGCCGATCCAGGATTATTCGGCGGTGCTGCGTGAGGAAATCCACTTGGTCGCAGAGCTAGTGCCGCAAGGGTTGGTCGTGAGCGACATACACTTTGGCGGGGGATCGCCCACTCTCATCAAGCCAACGGAGTTCTTGGACTTGATGGAACACTTGCGCCTGCATTTTGCATTCAGGAGATCGGCAAGCATTGCCATCGAGATCGATCCGCGCACATTCACGGCCGAGATGGCCGAAGCTTTAGAAACAGCCGGCGTGAACCGCGCGAGCCTCGGCGTGCAGAGCTTTGATCCCACCGTTCAAAAAGCGATCAACCGTGTTCAGACTGAGGCGCAGACTGCGGCCGCCGTCGAAAATCTACGCCAGCGTGGAATAAGCCGCATCAACTTCGACCTGATCTACGGCCTTCCAAGGCAGACGGTGCAATCATGCGTACGCAGCGCGACAACAGCCGTGGCCATGCGCCCCGACCGGCTCGCGGTTTTCAGTTACGCGCATATTCCTGCCTTCAGGAAAAATCAACGCCTCATCAATGAGGCAGCGCTACCCGATAGCGTTGCCCGCGCCGAACAGGCGGCGGCCGTGGCCGATACGCTGGTCGCTGCCGGTTATCGCCAAATCGGACTCGACCATTTTGCCTTACCTGAGGATGATCTCGCGCTGGCGCAGAAGGCCGGTTGCTTGCGGCGTAACTCTCTGGGGTACTCGGCAGACACCTGTAAAACCCTGATTGGCTTCGGTGCGTCGGCCATCGGCCGCTTGGGCGAGGGTTACGTCCAGAACGAAGTCGCAGCGGGTTCCTACAGCCGGCACATCAGGGCTGGCCGCCTGGCGACATCAAAGGGCTGCCATCTCACCCACGAGGACCGGGTCCGAGGCGCGATCATCGAGCGGCTGATGTGCGATCTAGAGGTCGACGTGCCGGCAATCTGCGCTGCTTACGGATCCGATCCGGCTTCTTTTCTTGATTCAGCTGAACGCTTGGCGAGACTCGCCGAAGACGGGATAGTGGACATTGAAAATGGGTTGATCCGTGTGAGGCGGGAGCACCGCTTTCTAATTCGCTCTGTTGCCGCAGCATTCGACGCTTATCCATACCGCTCGCCCTGTTAGCACATCCAAGCAGCGCAAGCGGTCAACGTGAGCATAGCGACGGCAAAGCCGGAACGAGTGCAGCGACGAGACCGGTTTGAAGCGGCCACGACGTGAGAAGACCGTAATAGCGATAGCCGAAGGCGAGCTTCCCGCAAGTGCCGCAGCAGTTCCTTACTTGCGCGACGGGATCGTTACCCGAACGGCCGAGACGCCACTTTCCGTGGCGACTCGGGGCGAGCCTAAAGCGCGATGAGATTGGGATGAATCGTCATCGCACTTTAGGTTGTGGTTTGAGCGTGATCTTTCGGAAAACCGCTTCACACTTTTCCGGATCATGCTCTAGAGCCCGGTCCGCCCGGGGCGGACGCGCCCTGCTCGCTCGACCGGTCCGCCCGTTGTCGCCTTCAAACAAAATGAACCCGCACGGGGGGCACGAGGCGAATTTCGGCACGCACACTGCTCTTTAGAAGCAGCAGTGTCGATCAGCAAATCGCACACCGCCGTCTTTCAATAGTGCTATCGCGTTTAACGGAGCATCCCATGAAGTCCTATCTATATCGCGCTGCCGCTGTGCAGACGCTCGCCGAGGTCGGGAACGTCGAGGCGAATCTTAGAATCTGCGAGCACTATGTGAAACAGGCTGCCCTTCAGGACGTGCGTCTTATCGTCTTTCCGGAGTGCATGAACGCCGGATATCTTTACGATTCAATTTCGCACGCTCGAAAGGTCGCGGAGCCAATTAACGGGCGCTTTGTCAGCAGCCTTGCGAAACTCGCGCGCGAGAACGCTATGTTCGTCGCCAGCGGCATGACGGAATGGGACCCGAAAGTGGAGAAGGTGTTCAACACTGGTATTTTGCTCGACAGAAAAGGAGAGCTTGTGGTCCACTATCACAAGCAATTCCTGACGACGCACGATCAGAACTGGTTCGCGTTCGGCGAGCGCGGTTTCCCGGTGGTTGAGACCGAGCTCGGCAGGGTCGGGCTCATGATCTGCTTCGATGGCCGCATCCCTGAAATTCCGCGCTGCACGGCCTTAGGTGGAGCACAGGTCATCATCGACATGGCCAACTTCTTCCTGATCGATCAGGCTGACATGTGGCGTCCTGCCCGCGCTTTCGAGAATGGCGTCTGGATATGTGCCGCTACGAAGGCAGGACAGGAGCGATCGATCTACTATCCAGGCGGAAGCATGATCGTCGACCCCAGCGGCAATCTGCGCGCCAAGGTCGCTTGGGACACACACGGCATGGCCATCAGCGATATCGACCCGACGCTTGCTGACAACAAAGCCATGACTCTCGGTGCGGACAAGTTCGCCGACCGCCGGCCCGACACCTATAAGATTCTGACGGCTGCCTATGCGGACACGAAAGTCGCCGAAACCAGCAATCGGCCAATCGTTCCGGGCAAAATGACGTTCAACATCGCTGCGATCCAGAGCCATGTATCGGAATCTCCACCCACGACCCTCGATCGCGTAGTGGAGCAAGTCGGGCATGCGGCAAGGTTCGGTGTCCAACTCATGGTACTACCGGAATATTTCGCATCGCCAAACTGGAGGATTGACCCCGCCGAGGCGAAACGGCTGGCCGCGATGAATGGCAAGCTTCTGAACACGCTTGGCGCGCTCTGCAAGTCGGAAGAATGCGCCATCCTCGTGCCGAACATCGAAGAGGCGGCTGGAAAGCTCTATTCGACGTCCTTCCTGATCGGACCGGACGGCAATTTGCTGATGTCCTACCGAAAGGTGCATCTCTTTGCGGATGAACGTGCATGGGCGACGGCTGGTTCGGACTACCCTGTCACCGAAACGCCGTTCGGGCGCATCGGCGTCATGATGGGATATGATGGGATGTTTCCCGAAGCGGCCCGTTGCCTCGGAACCAACGGCGCCGACGTGATCCTGTGGCCATCTCGCTTGCAAGATCGCAAGGAGCGGACCTTGCTGGCCGTGCCACGCGCGGTGGATAACCGATGTGCTGTCATCCTCGCCAACCGTGTCGACGCGCCGTTCGGCGGCGGCAGCATGGTGGCGTTGCCCGCCCAGTTTCCAGTGTGGGACGTTGATGTCGCGATTCCGTACTATCCGGACATGCACAAGGTGGTCCTGGAGGTCATCGAGATCGCCAATGCGCGCCAGAAGCATATGATGGCGAATGTTCATATGTTCGCCAAGCGTCAACCCTGGACCTACGGCGCACTCGTCGAGCCACATGGCGTTAAGAACACCGCCGCGAAATAGGCGAGCGCAGCGCAAGATGGCGGCCGGTCACCCGGGCCGCGCCGTCACTGTCGCACCAATGGCGGACCACCATCCATCAACCATTTAATCGAGCCGGGAGCGTTTCCTCTCGATCATCAGCTGGCAGGCCGCTTCGCCAAAGCGAGACTGCCGCCTGCCACTCGCATGCGGCTCCCGACTTTTCGAAGCCAAGCTCGCTCACCTATTCGTCGCGTTGCGCCGCTTGTCTTAGCCCTGAACCGGAATAAGACAAGCCACTTCCCGATCCCGCGGCTGTTCGCTCGCGGCAAGGCCGGCGGCGACGCCTATGCGGTCGGGTACGGAGCGATTCTGGCTCATCTTGTGCTTGCCCTCGAACCTGGTCACGAGGATGCGCACCCCGACGATCCCGCGCAACTCCGCGACAATGAAATCTGCGGGGGCGTCGCTGACTGCCCAAGGGTTCGCGCGCGACGTCTCATGAAGGTCGGTGAGCCGTGTCACCACGTCGCGGAGCCGTTCCGGCTCCTCGAAAAACTCAACCGGGCCGTAGGCGTGGACGGCGACGTAGTTCCATGTGGGCACCACCTTTTCGGTTTCTGACTTGGTGGCGTACCATGAGGGCGTCACATAGGCTTCCGGACCCATGAAAATCGCTAATGCCTCCCCGATTGGAGCCGACCGCCACTGTGGATTAGCCTTTGCCAAATGCCCGTACAGCACCCCGTACTCCCCTGCCGTCTCGTCGAGGAAGAACGGCAGTGGTGTTGCGATTGGTCCCTCGGCCGTGGCCGTGACGAGGCTAGCCAAACGAGCGGAGCGGACGGCCGCCCGGATGTTTTCGATCTCATCATTCCTGAAGGCGGGGGGCACATACATGGTGGTTCTCCATTCTCCGATCTGGAGATAGTCCCAATCTGTTTCGCTTGGAACTGCCAGCTATGATGGTCGAGTTGCGGCCCTTCCGACTATCGCAGGGAATGAAGCCTCGCCATTACTTCAAGTACCGAAAAATTGGCGTCTCGGTCATCAACCGTGCTTGGCAACCTGCTGCCGGACGGTGAATCAATACGGCAAGGGTGCTCGCCGAGCCGGTTGGGGCAAGCGGCACTGATTCTCCAGCATGAAGCAGGCGATCAGCATTACCGCCGCAAGAACCCGAGAGATTGCTTACCGGGTACGGTGCTCGCGTAACGGCGAGCACCACCTCCAAACATTCCAGAAAATTTCGAATCTTGCGACGCTTTGCTGAACCCAACGTGGCTGCTCAAAGAAACCTTTTTACGCCACGGCTCAAGCCTTTCGGGGAGGTCCTCGCCGCGGGCGAGACGCTGATGAATACATCGTCTGGCGCTTGAGGAAATGAGCAACAGAAATGTGCTGATCGGGTGAGATCGCCTGACCACCCTGTTCCTGGAAAATTCGGACGGCTTCCTTCAACGCAGTTTCTCGGTTTGGAAGCGCGAGATCGTCAGGCCAACAATTGGATCGACGAAAATTATAGATTGCAAGATAAAGCGACTTATCCAATCGCTTTAGGTGCGACATCGAAAGCCCGGCACGTAAGAACGGTCCCCAAACCCTTCGAAAAAACTCGGGAAGCCCCTCATCGGAGCGCCATTTCCCAGGGTATTTTTCAGGAGCTTCTACGGGTAACTCGACCCTTTCAAGCGCTTTCTCCAAATGCTTCTTAGCGTAGTGGCGACGATCAAATATGACATCAAATCTTACCGGCAAAACGGTTGGATGGTACTTCAGAATGTATGAGACCAATAGCAAAAAAACGTAGTGTGCTTCCCGTTCATGAAACAGTATTTCTTCGATCTGCATTAGCTCGCTTACGTTACCCGGCAACTTTATGTCGACAGCGACCCTTACTTCAGCGTTTTTGCCGCAGATAGAGCTCTTGTAACCATTACGTACGCAGCTCACGCTTGTGATGCGAGCCGGCGCAAGCTCGTGCAGACGCCTCTCGAAGCTTTCCACAGACTCACGCGCTTTCCGATAACGCGCCAAACGTCCCTGCATTAGCTGCCTTTCCAGCAACGGAGACTTCTATCGACCCATGCGAATGATCCGCCTGCTTCTCCTTAAGAGCTCGGTTGATGCGCATTTGAATCCGCCGAACGGCAAGCAGACCTAGGCGCGCCTGGATCTTGCCGGATCTGAGCCCGCCTCCGAGAGCAAACGAATAACGCCAATATCCAGTTGCGTCTCGGCTAAGTGAGTATGAGGCACCTCGATGCGTGCCCTCGTATTCTGCAGGTGGATTTTGCGACTTGGCATGACCGGCCTAGACTAATCGCATCCAACCACCGAGAACCGAGAGTCGCGGCCGCGACAATTCGCTTGACGAACCCACGGCCGAATATGCCGGCATAGATCTTCAATGTGCTGGGCCCCGCCATTTGATGACCAGGGAATATCATGCGGATTCGGCGCACTATTCCTGCTGTTATCCGCGGAGATTGCATTTTTTCGGCGCGATCATCGTGGAGTTCTCGGTCTTGCTGCAAAAACGTTATTTGGCTTTGCTAGCCAGACTCGCTGTGATGGAGTTTTGGACCGAGAGCTAATGGCCGCTGTCGAACTCCTCGCGCTCTGCTTCAGGCTAAATGTCAGCGAGGTGGCGGTGAAGCTCAATCATGCGCGGATGATGAGAAAGCTTGAGCTTCGGTCACCCGTAAAGGTCGCCTCGGGACACTATCAGAACTGATGTCGCGACAGCACATCGAAGCCTCGTCCGATCACGTAGTCACTTTCAAAGCCAGATCAAAAGCGCGAAGTCTTTAGGGAGCAATCGCCCTCCCCGCGAAAGTATGCGGCGACGTTCTATGTAACATCCTCCAGGGCCCGGCCTTCGTGCGCGGCAGGGCCGAGCTCAATTTCGTTGTGGCCAAGACGCCCTCGCCTGAGGATCGGCAGGACTTCGAGACGCAGACACTGACTTACGACCAGCTTGTGGTCAGTGCCGCAGGGACCCCCCTCGCCCTAAGCATGACCTAGGCTCCCGCAACCTGCCGCACGCGACGCCGGGGTGCATTGGGCTCCCCCCGCCTCTCGTTTTCCCATCATCTGCCTGCACAAAGGCATACTCGAATAGGCTTTGACGCCGTTTACTCATCGTGCTGCCGACGCCCCGACTACGATGGTATCGAAAACGCTTCCGAACACTGAGGGCTGCGGGCTAAAGTCCGCAGCCGCGGGGATCATCGAGGCGCTGAAGACGATCTGCGCTTCCTAATCAGGGGCCGAAAGCCATAGCAAAAGGCTATGGCTTCGGTAAGATTATCTCTAGTATCGGAATCCTGTTTTGCTCGGAGCCCAGAGAGCCGGGTTGCGGGCCGATGGGGACAGGGAGGATGGACCCCAATCAACCGCATGGTTTACCCACGTGATGTTTTTTTGGCGCCAGAAATTCGATCTAACGAAAGTCGGCGACTCTATCGGAAGCGTAATGACGTTTTGATTTTGGGTTTGCCGACCAAAGGATTGGCGGCAGCCTCTAAGGAACGCGACCGAGATAGCCGGTAACGGAACGCAGCTCCACACGGGTGGTCGACCGCGAACAGCGCGACCAGTCTGAACAAGATAGCACCGCTAAGGTCATGTGCAATGCATCGTGTCTTTCAGGAATTTACCGATCTCCTAGCTCTGGCCGAAGATTCTCAGGATTTTTGCAGCGCCATGTCCGGCCCAGCCGCAGCGCTGGATCTCTCATGCTTTGCCTATCTTGCACTGCCACGGCGACCACAAGAAAGGCCCTGCCTCATCTCCACCTACCCATCCAAATGGACATCGCACTATCTCCGCAACAACTATCAATCCATAGATCCGGTCATCGAAAAGGCGCTTCGAACGGACGATCCCTTCCGTTGGGGTGTCGGCTTATCATCGAGATTCACCTTGACGCAGCAACAACTGTTTGAGGAGGCAGCGGAATTTGGCATTCGATACGGATTTACTATTCCCATTCACGATAATCATGGTCCAGTTGCCGCATTGACGTTCGCGACTGACGCGAGACACGCCAAGTTCGAGGCCTGCATCAACTCTCAAGAGCACCTCCTTCAGCTACTCGCGATATCGTTTGATGCTCACGTGCGCCGGAAGTTGATGCGCGCGCGCGAGATCAATGGGATTAAATTGTCTGCCCGCGAGTATGAATGTGTTGAGTGGGCTGCTCAGGGGAAAACGACATGGGAGATTGGTCGAATTCTTGGAATTTCCCATCACACGGTCGCCTCTTACCTAAACAATGCGAAGAAAAAGCTCGGCGTCCGTACCGTGATTCAGTCGGCAGTCCGCTTTGCGGCTGCTAGAAAAAGAGAGCGAAAATAAGACTTACTCCTCCTGTGGTTGCAGGTGGTGCGTTGGTCTCCTGAATCCGCTCCAAAGGGCTAGACACATCTGCCCTCGGAGGGAACATGATCCAACTCATAACTCGGGCATCGTATGAAGAGCTTTCGAGCACGCTCTTTGGCATGTATCAGTTGCGCTATCGCATATTCAAGAGCCGCTTGGATTGGGACGTTCAGACGAGCGCCGGCATGGAAATCGACGAATTCGATGCACTGGGTCCGGCCTACCTCGTGCAGCTCTCTGATGCGGGTCAGGTACGCGGCTCGGTGCGATTATTACCCACCCTCGGGCCAACGATGCTTCGGGACACGTTTCCAAAACTTCTCGCAGGCAACCCAGCTCCGTCGAATCCGCTCGTCTGGGAAAGCAGCAGGTTTGCCATCGATATTTCGCTCGAGGACCCAATAGGCGACCATGGAATAGCTCGCGCTACGTATGAGCTGTTTGCAGGCATGATCGAATTCGGGCTATCGCGACAGCTCACCGACATTGTTACCGTCACGGACAGTCGGATGGAACGGATTCTCCGACGGGCGGGTTGGGCGTTGCGGCGAATTGGAGGTCCCTGCAGGATCGGCCCTACATCGGCTATCGCAGGCTATCTTGGAATTTCAAGTGAAGTTCTTTTGGCAATGCGCAGCGCCGGCACTCTGTCCGGACCAGTCCTTTGGACGCCGGTGATGTCGGCCGCGGCATGAAGCTCCAGCTTTTCAGGAATCTTCTTGACGCGACTGCCAGTCGTATTCCCGCATTCGCCGGCAAGCATTGACATGATAAAGATCAAGACTGCGGCCAGTTCGCTCTCAGCGGCGACTGACTGCCGTGAACTGAACGTCCTTCAGGTAACCGCCGTTTCCGCGGGCCAGGTCTCGGCTGGACGAGAATTCGGATGGAGACGGCGACTACGGCCGCTTGCCCAACGGCCTGGAAGTTGGCATAGTTATCACGTTGCTTCTGGCCGTTTGATCAACTTCAAGGCGAGCCATGTCGAGGATCATGACGACGAAGCTCAGGCCGGCCTGCTCTGCGCAGGTGATAGCCTCGTCAAGTCTGCTGCAAAGCTGCTCAATATTCGATTGCTGTTTCATCGTAGTTTCCATTTTGAAAGAACCAGAATGACCGATTCCCGTCTTGCCGAATTCCTTCGGTCCCAGGAGGGACGATCTGTGTCGCGCGAGACCGTCGAATGCCTGCGATTGCTGAGGATGTTCATCAAACTTTCTCCCGCTCAGCGCCGCGAAATAATCGAGCTGGTCGAGCAATATCCAGAACGCTGATCGCAGCACCCGGTGGATTTTGTCAGGCTGATTTTCGCCTGCCTATGCCACATGCTGTTGTTTCCTTGCCTGTGCACGAGGTCGCAATTGCAGCTCGATACGCGGCGGCAACAAGGTGATCTGAGGCGTTGGCTCGTCCGCCGGAACATCGGACAAGATCTCCAGTCTGCTCGAGGCCGATAGTTCGAGCGCCAGCAATTGGAGTTCGAGTAACCCCAGGCCGATGCCAACACAGGCGCGCGGCCCCAATCCGAAAGGCATGAAGGCCGGCGTGTTATACGCGCGGTCAAGCCGGAACCCAGTCGGGTCGCGCCAATACCGCTCATCGCGCTGCAATTGCCACGGGCTGATAATGAGAGACGTTCCGCGCTTCAAATGCAGCCCGCCCAGCTCCTGCGGTACCCGTACTTCCCGCGAAAACCAATAGAATGGTGGATAGAGACGGAGCACCTCGCGTGCGACGTGAAGGCTGATCTCGGCTTTCGGCAATCTCAGCGGATCGATCTCTCCGAAGCCATCCATCATCGACTTCGCTTCATTGGCAAGGCGCTCTGCAAGGCCCGGCTCCGTTGCGAGATAGTAGAGCAACCAGGCAGCCGCATTTCCGGTGGTGTGATGGCCGGCTAGCAACAGCAACAGGATTTCATCGCGCATATCGTCAGGAGACAGGTTGAGCCCTTGCAAGGCCTGAACCAAGGTGCCATCGCCGGCTCTATTGCGCACGCGGTCCACGACCGCTCCCATGATGGCCCGGCTTCTTCGCAATTGTCGTCGCTTCAAGAGGCTACGCCACGGCGTTCGCGGTAAGACGCGGAAAAGGCTATCGGCCATTTCCTCTTCCGCCACATGCACCGCTTCCATCAAGGCGGATTCATCCGCTGATGTCAGAGCGCCGTGACCGAACAGCAAGGCGACGATCATTCGAAGGGCAAGCGGCGCGGTGACCTCATGGGCATCGAAACAGGGCTCACGAACCAGAAGCGATGCCTGTCGTCGGATCAAGCTCGTGATCTGCGGTACGAAATCGTTCATAATCCCGCGTGCCAGGTGCTGATGAATGATCGCCCGACGTCGTTGATGCTCAGCACCGCTCAACGTAATGGAGCTGGTGCCGATGACGGTCCGCAGCTTGTGGACCAGCCGACCCTTGTCGATCATCGTTTCATCCGCTCGCAGTACGGCCTTGGCCACCGCCGCGTCGGTGACAAGGTAAACCGGCGAGGGACCGAGGTTGAGCCGAACGAGAGGCGCGGCTCCCGTGGCGCTGCGCTCCTTGAATAACGCCAAAGGATCACGCCGAAAGGCGTTCACATCCGAAAATAGATGCTTCATCGCTAATCTCCATAAATTGCGTGAGTGCAAGGAGCGAACGGAAAGCAGGCGAAAGCTCTCGAGGAATGGGGATCTCTCCGGCGACGGCGAGAATCCATGCACCATCGTCGCGAAACCCGACAATCTGCGCACCGCCGTAGCGCGATGTGGAAAGGCCGATCCGATTGAGCAGCCTTTCGTGAGGGAGCTCTGCCAACGCAACCAGGGCGAGCGCCTTACGGGCCAACGCAAATCGTATCAGCAAACTGTAAAGCACAGTGCTCGCCTGACGGTGGCCGGCCCGGACACCGAACCGGCTGATCTCGACGTGGCCTGCGTTCACCGGGAAGGGCCTGTGCGTCGCCATATGCGAAAATATCGTTTGCGATAGATATGGACGATCGCAACTGATGGCGCGAAAGCAACCGATCATTTCCCCATCCAGGGACAAGCCGCAGTAGACGGCGTCGTCCGTGTCAAACTGATCCCTTTCACTGCCCCCATCCGCCGGTAACGACCAGCCCAATTCGCGCACGAAGAGCCGGTAGCGCAGTCGAAACAGAGTTTCAGTGAGGTCTGGACGTGTCGCGGCGGAGAAGAACGCGGCCCTATATCGCGGTTGCTGCACTTCCCGGCTCCCCATGGCCTTGCATCAGCTTCGGGAAGATGATGGGATCGCCCTTGATTTTTAAATTAGGAATTTTCCTAGGTTTTGAGGATGGGCGCTCTGGAACAGGATTTAAACGCGTTGGAGGCTTGCGCCTCGATCGAGGAGATTCGCGCAGTTTTTCAGCGCATAATTGAAGATTACGGCTTTAGCACCTTCGGATTCATGGACGCATCGCATCCCTGGGAGGACCAACCACTCCTCGTCTCCACCCACGCGCCTGCCTGGATCGACACCTACCGGTCAGAAAACTTCATCAATACCGATCCTTGCCTGGCCATGGCCCGCCGGACAAATCTACCCTTTCATTGGGGAAGCGTGCGGCTGCCGCCCGTGACGGGCAAGCGCAAGCCGGGCGCGGTCAAGACCATGGAGGCCGCGCGCGATTTCGGTGTCAAGGAGGGGCTGACCATACCGGTTCACTACAACGATCCGCTTGGCCGTCGTTATTCCAGTGTTTGTGCGTTGTTCTGGAACAATCCCGTAGAGGGGTTCTTCGCGAACCTCAGGCACAACGGACTCCAGCTGCATGTGATTTTGCTCTATCTCGCTCAGAAAATCGTGGATCTGCACGCGATCGAAATCAAGACCTCGACAAGGACCGATCATTTTGCCGCAGTCCAGCTCTGCGCTTTGACCGACCGGGAGAAGGAAGTGCTCAAGTGGGCTGGAATGGGAAAGACTTCGGACGAGACAGCCGTCATATTGAGCGTGAGCCGCAAAACTGTGGAAGCTCACGTTAAGGGTGCTATGATCAAGCTCGGGGCCACCAACAAGACGCAGGCCACGGTTCAGGCGGTCTACCGCGGCTTGATTGATATTTGAAGGCCAAAACGGCTACAACGATTGAGCTTGAGTAGCCTTGCGTGCGCGGAGGGGCCGGCTCGTCATGAACTCGACGCCGATTTCGGAGCCGTCCAGCCGGACCAACTCGCATCGGCGGTAGACCAACCCCATGGTCGACAGCAAAAAGAACTACCGCGCCTTGAGGACCCCGGGCGACTGGTCTATCCGAAGGTGCGCTCCCCGTCCGAGACATCAAGGAGAACGCAATCGCGTGCCATGTGCCTGTCGGCGCTCACCAGAGTAGCTCGACATCGATGATCGAGCCGCACGCGTTTTGCTTTTCGCTGCTCCCAGCTCATGAGCTTAAAGTGGGTCTCAATCGCGTTCTGAAATAGTCTCTAAAAAATCTGTCAATGCCGTAGAGCCAAACGGTCCTTGGCGGGGACGTAACGAAGCAGTCAGTTACCAAGCGCAAGTTAGTGACTCTTGCCGGCGGGCAGGACAGCCTATCGATGGCGCGGCCCCTGCGCTGAAAATCATGGACGAAAATCGGCATGACCCGAAGAGATTATGCTTTTGAGACCTCTAACGGGATGACATTACCTTGCGATGCTTCCCTCTCAACCTTGCGATGCTTCCCTCTCAACATACCGCGCCGCTAGTGCTCTTAATTCTTCCATGAAACTGATGCAGAATATCGGCGCAATTCGCGGAAGAATTGGCGAACAATGCTCGAGAACATCATGCCATGAAGAAATTCGGTGCTGGATGCACTGGATGAATAGACAAAAGCTAGCACTCGAAACAGTTCTTGCTCGGGGAGAACGGAACGTCTCATTACCCAGTTTGCGTTCGAACGAAGTGCTCATTTTGGCTTTTCCGCTACATCGCTCTACCGGAGAGCCAAGCCGGATTAGCTCTGGTGCGTCGCGCCTTCGACCTTCTTGAATGCCAGCGCTATATATTCCTAAATGGCATCTAACCATTCTTGCTGATGAGCGGGAAGCAGGTCCGAGAGGCGGGGCATATTTCCTGTGAGCGTTCGCAACGCCGATTCCGTGCCTTGCTTAATCTCGCCCACTGAACCTGCGATCGCCTTGGCCAAGGCTTCATGGTACTTGTGTCCCACTTCAGTCCGTCCCCACCATGTCGAGGGACTTGTTTCCACGAAACCATCCTTTGAGATTGTTGCTAGATTTAAGGGCTGCCCCTCGGGAGAGGCATGCTTGAGATTTAATCCGCCCTTTCGCTCTACGTAGAGGCCGAGTTTTTCCGCTTCGACGAGGAAGCTTTTCAACAAGACTGGCCGACGCGGATCTTTTCGGGCAAGCACCTCGTAAAACTCATCCTCGCTAATGCTCACCGAGCGCTTGGGTGACGAAAGTGCCGCCCCACCCCCGCTGGATACGGATGCGTCAACTATGAGCGCACGGCCCTTTTGGTCGATCTGGACGACTCCGCGCTCGATTAAGACGGTCTGGGCCAACACGGACGGCACGACAAGCTTTACACCCTCAATTGGAGCCTCATAGGCGGCCAATTCTATAAGAGCGAACGTAAAACGTTCGCCCGCATGCGATTGCAGCAATTCCGTCAGAGGCAAAATATCCTCGCGGATACCGTCACCAACAACCGCAATAATTGCTCTGCCGCGCAACAGATTACGGGTCAGCGCGTCGACGAATTCCGCTTCGTCGAACTCGGGTTCGTCAATGAACAATTCCGCCATCGGACTTCGTTCGCGATCTGACCGCGGCTGCATTCAGTTCGTCGTATGACATCGCGAAGATGGCAGCCGCGTACTCCATCGCCTGCGCGACGGTAGAGCGCCGCGCCTCCGGGTTGCGCCACAATTTGGTTTCGACCAGGACCAAGCCGCCGCTGCTGGTTAGATAGACGTTGTCCAACGCTCCGGAGCGTCCGCCACCCAACGCGACCGACAATTCACGACAAACGGGAATGAGAGCACCAAATCCTGGCTCAATCTGCTCGATAGGAAAAAGCTCGGGTCGTCGATAGAGGAGCTCCTGTAACCAGGCCTCATCGAACCGAGACCCCGCCTTGCCACTTAGATCAACGCGCGCCAACGTTCTTGCCGTATCGCTCCGGCGAAGGCCGCCTTGCGCGGTGTGATGGAGATTGAAGACATAGGCGTATGACTGACCATACGCCT
>NZ_JBANAZ010000102.1:0-25311 GCF_059803455.1 Bradyrhizobium sp. UFLA05-108
AGAATCAACGGACCTCCGCCTCAGCCAACCATGCCCGCCGTACGTCACGCCATCGTCGATCTCATCCTTCGGCCGCCCTCTCAACGGTGTCCGCACTGCCGAAAACAAATCGTTGAAAAACACTGGCGCAAATGGATTCTGCCAAAGTAGTGCTAGTCATCTGGAACGCAAATTCGTCACATTAGTTGATAGCTCGAATCTTCGTAGAGGAGAGCGCTTGTGGGGAATCCAGGTGTGAGAGGCCGGCCGATCGCGCCGTTAGTGCTCAGTCCGCAGGAGCGCACGTACCTAGAGAGGCAAGTTCGTCGTCATCGTGTTGCCCGGTCGCTATCTGAGCGATGCCGCGCGATCCTGCGATGCGCGGATGGCTTGCCAAGCAAGTCTGTGGCTACTGAGCGCAACTTGCGCCGTGCAAACCAGGCCGCCACCGACACGCATAGCCAGGCCAGCGACGCCCCGACGAACGCGCCGCCGACGCTGCGCTCCACCAGCAGCCAGAACACGAAAGCAAATGCCAGCATTCCGACAGCACCTAAAGCGGCGCCGGCGGCGTCGAGGGCGGCCGCCTCTTGTCCTCGCCGCTCGCCGGAAAGTTCAGCCGCCCGCTTGCGGCGGATCTCGTGCTTCTCGATCAGCGTCGCACTGGCGCAAAAGATCGCAGGGAGCGCCAGGAAAAGGCCGCCGACCGAGGCTCCATAGCGGCTGCTGATGAGACCGGTGAAGAGAGTCGCCGCTCCGCCGAGCGCGAAGCGGATCACGTACTCGTACCAGCGGCTCTCACGCAGAGATGACAGCGAAATTCGAATTGGGGTCGTCATGCCCGTCCTCCCGCGAGCCACCATAGTCCGAAAGCGGCCGCCAACCAGACTATGATCGATAACAGCGTCGCCGGCAGCGCCCGCATGCGCGCTCGCATCAGCAGTTGGCAAACGACGATGCTGTAGATTGCGAGCGCGACGGTATCGCCCATCATCGAAAGGTTCTGCGATGCTGCATAAGATTCGCCATGCTGGTAGATCGCGATGCCGAGCGTGGCGAGCGCGACCGATGGGGCTGCCCCGAACAGGCCGGCGAAGCTCTTGGGTCTCAGCACGTCTCCCAGCATAGCGAACGCCGACACCACGGCCCCGCCGACCAGGAAGCGGATCACGTACTCGGTCATTTCGGTTTCTTCCAAAGCTTCAAAAGCGGGCCGCTCGCACCGTACACCGGGTCCTTACGCGGCGCCGGCACCTTTGGGATCGTCTTCAGCGCTCGCGGGCGGTCCTCGATCGTCGTGCACTCGTCGTAGGTGCCGGTCGGGGGATAGGCGCCGATGACCAGAAAGTCTTCGTCCGCCGAGAGACACTGATGACCGGTCCCGGCCGGCAGGACCGCGACATCGCCGGCCTTGAGCGTGAATACCCGGCCCTTGCTGCCACCGAAGCGCACGCGGCCCCTGCCGCGGCTGATGCCGAGCACCTCATGGATCCGCGAGTGGTAATGAACATAGTCGTATATGCCGTCGCGCCACGTGTCGCCCCAGCCGTTGGCCTCGAAGAGGTCTTCCATGACGGCCGCGGGATCGTGCCCGTCACCGACATCGACGGCGCCTTTGTAGATAACGAACGGCCAGCGCGGATGATTGGGAACGAGTCCATCGTCTTTGAACCGGACCGTATGTGGCTTTCTTGGCCGGACCAGACTTGCGGCTTCGTCCTTGCCCGGACGCCCAAAGCCTGTCGCGCGCTGCACATACTCCTTCACGTCCTCAAGGATTGGCATGATCTTCCTCCTTCCGATCGCAGCGGATAGCCCGTCCAGAACCTGAGCAGTCGTTCGATGAAAGCGCCAAGCGCGAAGCCCGCGACGACATCGCTCGCCCAGTGCGCCAGCACGACGATCCGCGTCAGGGAAAGGCCGACAGCCAGCGTCCGGATCGCTCGTCGCGGTTGGAGCGGCAGCGTGCCCGCCGCGGACGCGAGTGCGCCCATGTGCGGGCATGCCCCGACGGGAAAGCGTCTTCGCGTTGGCCAGAGAACGAGACGCCATGCACGTGGCCGAGCACCGTCCTGCGTTCCGGGCGGGTCTGATCGAACACCGACTTAAGGCCGTGCGGCAGCAGGGAGGCTACGACCGTGACGAGGAGTGCAT
This sequence comes from Bradyrhizobium sp. UFLA05-108, assembly GCF_059803455.1. Lineage (NCBI taxonomy): Bacteria > Pseudomonadati > Pseudomonadota > Alphaproteobacteria > Hyphomicrobiales > Nitrobacteraceae > Bradyrhizobium > Bradyrhizobium sp. UFLA05-108. The sequence goes on from NZ_JBANAZ010000102.1 coordinate 2,134, forward strand.
GATTGCCGGCGCGCTCCAGCCCCTCCGATCTGCCCCGTGACGCGACCCAGCCGGCGACCGCCAAGGCCAACAGAATCTTCTCGTCCGCTCCCCACGTCAGCCCGCGTGATACGGTCTCCGCGCGATGGGTCGTGTTGCGCGCCACTGTCCGCGCAATCTTAACGTCTGTCTTTGTCGGCTTCACAGTAAAAAGGGCCATCACCTCGTCCGCAGCGGCATTCCTGGGTGCCCGCAGTGCCTCGTTCGAGTTGCAGTTGCCATCACAACGTTCCAGCAGAAGCCAAGTTCATTCCCCAGGAACCCCCGCCGCGGACCGGCATTGGAAATGCGTTCGGAGGGATCGTGCGAAAGAAGCGAAACTCGCGTTGGCTGATAGCGAGCGGGGCCGTGATTGCGGCAAGTCTCGCCACCAGCTACATGCTGCTTGGCGGAAAGGACTCCGGCGCAGTCCCCGCCGATTCCGGCGTCACGACCGAGCAAGCTGCCGCCCAGGCCGGTGCGAAGGTTCTTCCAAGCGATCCTAAGCTCAAGGTCGAGCCAAAATAGCTTCAAGGAGAGCAAAGAAAATGCGCGCCAACCTGCCAGTCGGGAATGCTTCGTCGACTTCGCCATCCAAGGGCGGCTGGTTCGCCCGCCTGGCCGTCGCGACCTCGCGCGTTTCGGGCCGGCCGGCGACTTTTCTGCTTGCCGTCGCCGTCGTGGTCGTTTGGGCCGTGACAGGTCCTCTCTTCGGCTTCAGCGACACTTGGCAGCTGGTGATCAACACGGGCACGACCATCGTGACCTTCCTGATGGTGTTCCTCATCCAGGCAACGCAGAACCGCGACACGCTGGCGCTGCAGGTCAAGCTGGACGAGCTGATCCTCGCCACCAAGAATGCGCGGAACCAGATCGCTGGCATCGAGGAGGCTCCGGACGAGGACATCGAGAGCGCCAAAGTCGCGGTCCTCAAGCGGGCTGGCTAGAATAGGAACGGCGGGCGTTCGCCTGTCGTTTTCGCCCCGTGTCTAGCCTAGCCCCTTCGGCGGTGTCGCCGCGTTCCTGGCCTCGCTGTCTTACGTGCCCCAGGTCCGGAAGGCCTGGCCTCGCGGATCCACGGCGGACCTGTCGCTAAGCATGCTGGCCGCGCTGACGCTTGGTCTTTCGCTCTGGATCGTCTACGGCGTCATGCAGGGAGGTCGTCGTAGGCTCGAACCTCGTCCGCGCCACGCTCGCCGGCATCGTTCTCGGTTGCAAGGTCCGCGACTTCTCGCCGACGCAGGAACGACAACCGCGTCCCTCGATTGAGGCAGTCGCTCGAGGAGGGAGCCATGTCGAAAGACGGTGAGCTGAGCTACGGGCCTCCCAGCGCCAGTGCGATCCATATCTGCGTCGACATGCAGCGCATGTTCGCTGAGCGGACGAAATGGAAGATGCCATGGCTCTCGCGCGTTTTGCCGAACATCGTCGAGATCACGGCGGCACATGCCGAACGCACGACCTTCACCCGTTTCATCCCGGCGAAAAATCCCGGTGAGGGTTCCGGGATGTGGCGACGCTACTACGAGCGCTGGAGCTCGATGACCATCAATGCCCGGACATGATCGATCTGGTGCCGGAGCTTGCCCGCTTCGTTCCGCCAGCCCGCACCTACGACAAGCACGTCTATTCGCCCTGGACCGGGAGCGATCTACACGCCCTTCTGCGAACCGCGTCTGTCATACCATTATCGTCACCGGCGGCGAGACGGACGTCTGGCATGACCGCCTCCTATCTCGTGCAGATCCTACTGCCCAAGGGGACGGGCCGCGGCGAAAGGGTACCGCAGGAATGGTTTGAGCATCTTCTCAAAGAGCTCACCGACACGTTCGGCGAGACCACCAGCTTCGTCCGCACGCCGGGGCAAGGCCTGTGGCAGCGCGGCGGCGGCACTGAGCGCGACAGTATTGCGATCGTCGAAGTTATGGCGGACCACCTTCTCACCGACTACCGGCGCGCTCTGCGTGAGAGGCTGGAGACCGAGCTCGGGCAGGAGGAAATCGTCGTCCGCGCCCAGGAAATCGTCACGCTGTGACGCTTAGGAACAGTCCTCGGCGCCAGCGGTTTGCAGGGCGACCCCAACGCAGGAGGACACCATGGGCTTCTTCACCAAGGACATCAAAACGCTTAACGACCTATCAAGGGCCAGATAACGCGGCTCGAAAAGGTCTTCCAGATGCACGGCGTGGAAATCCAAGGAGTCGACTGCCCGGCGATCGACGGCATCTTGGAGGAAGCGAGCGATGTCGCCGGTGACGTCGACGACAAGCAGGTCCTCGACGCGGCGCTCATCGCCGCCGCCCAGGCCGTTGAACACTACGAGATTACACGTTACGGCACTCTGATCGCCTGGGCGAAAATGCTCGGCCGCGACGACTGCGCCTCGGTCCTGCAGCAGAACCTCGATGAGGAAAAGGCGACCGACCAGAAGCTCAACACAATGGCGCTGCGGAGCGGAGCGTCAACCAGAAAGCCGCGTAAGCGCGCTCATAGAGGAGGCCGTGATCAGCACGTGAGCGGCCCTCGCGGGCGGAGGAGCGATGGACGACAAGAAGATAGGGCGCCGCTCGCGAACCGGCCTCTATGGCTTGAGCATCGCTACGGCGCGCGGGCTGATGGCGACCGCATTTCTGATCGAGCGCTTGGTACCAACCAACCAAAAGGATGATCGACGGAAGCCGTCCGAGGATCTTCCTCCGCTATCCGACGCGAAGCGGGATACCTCTCCGGCGGGCCTCGCGGTAGAAGGAGAGGACCGCGGACGTCAGGCCACAACGTCCGCCGAAATCCCCGCGAAAGGATGGAAGGACATCTTATGGCGGGTCTATGCCAACATCGGCGACCACCGCATCCTGGCTTTGGCGGCTGGCATGACCTACTACAGCATCCTGGCGATCTTCCCGGCGCTGGCCGCCCTCGTCGCCATCTACGGGATCTTCACCGGTCCCAGCAGCATCGCGAAGCATCTGGACGACATCGCGAGCTTCGTGCCAGGCGGCGCCATCGACGTGGCGCGCGAGCAGCTCACCCGCGTGAGCTCGAAAGGGGACCGCACTCTCGGACTGACATTCGCCGTAGGACTGGTCATCTCTCTCTGGAGCGCCAACGCTGCGATGAAGGCCCTTTTTGACACACTGAACATCGTGTACGGCGAACAGGAAAAGCGCGGCTTCTTCAAGCTCAACGCCATCTCTCTTTCCTTCACGGTGGCCGGGATCGTGTTCGTGCTGTCGGCGCTTGCCGCCGTCGTCGCAGTACCGGTCGTGCTCAACTATCTCTACCTGTCGAGCTTCGTCGACCTTCTGATCCGGATCGCTCGTTGGCCTGCGATGTTCGTCGCGATCACCTTGGCCTTTCGCCCGTCTACCGCTTTGGACCCAGCCGCGAAGCGCCGCGCTGGCACTGGATCACTTGGGGCAGCTCGGCAGCCACGTTGCTCTGGCTCGCGGCCTCCGGCCTGTTCTCCTGGTATGCGGCCAATTTCGGCACGTTCAACCAGACCTATGGATCGCTCGGTGCCGTGATCGGCTTCATGACCTGGCTCTGGATTTCCGCGATCGTTATCCTGCTCGGCGCGGAGCTCAACGCTGAGATGGAGCACCAGACGGCGCGGGACACCACGACGGGTGCGCCGAAGCCCCTTGGCACGAGAGGAGCCCGGATGGCCGACACCATCGGTGCGAAGGAAGCTGCCTAAAAGGTACTGTCTCGAAGCCAGATCGCGACCGACCAGCGCTTGCAACAATCTTTGTTTTTGCCACCAACCGCTTACCGAAAGAACAAAAGACTGTCGTCGGCGTTCTACCGACATGTCAGACGCTTTTGACTATTTCCGGGCCTACGCCGTCCGAGCTCTTTGCAAGGCGAGATCGATGCCGCAGGGCCAGGATAAGACATCTGCAGCTTGTGGCGGGACGAATTTATAATCTTCTCAAGAAAGAGGCCGCTCTTGGCCCGAATATCCAGCACCTCGAAGACTTTCGGGCAGCACAAAAGCTCGAGAAGTCTCTCGATCGCCGTCCGGATGACGGTTCGAGAACTCATGGTCCCTTAGGCTCGGCGGCGCCGCAGGACACGAGACACGAGGCCAGTTGAGTGCCGTCCCTCGTCCTACAACACCCTGGAGGCTTGAACCTCGCATGCAACTCATGGAAGCCGAATCCGCCGCCCAATTGCCGCGCGGGGCGCAATGGCAATATGAGCCGAAGTGGGATGGCTTCCGCTGTCTTTTGATCCGCGATGGCAGCCAGATCAGCATGCAATCGAAGAGCGGCCGCGACCTTGTTCGTTATTTCCCAGAAATTGCTTCAGCAGCGACCACATTGTCGCCGAACGCGCTTACTCTGGACGGTGAACTGATCGTTGAACGGGACGGCGGCTATTCATTCGACGCCTTGCTTCAGCGCATCCATCCGGCGGCGAGCCGGATCAAGCGCCTCGCCGCGGAGATGCCCGCGATCTTTATCGTCTTTGACTTGTTGCGATCTGGCAAGAGAGACCTTTTCGAGCTGCCACTTATGAAACGCCGTGCCGCCCTTGAAAGACTGTCGCGGCAAGCTTTCGAGGTCGGCGGCGTCTTTCGGCTGTCGCCGGCAAGCCGCAACATCGCAGACGCCGAGGCTTGGCTCAATTCCGTGAACGAGGATCATGACGGCGTCGTCGCAAAGCGCCTCGATCTGCCCTATCGAGGCGGTACCCGAGACGGCATGCAGAAGATCAAGCTTCTTCGGTCGGCCGATTGCGTCGTCGGCGGATTTCGTTACGCCGAAAAGAAGAAGCAGGGCAATCGCAAGGTGGTCGGCTCATTGTTGCTTGGTCTCTACGACAAGGACGGACTGCTGCATCATGTCGGATTTACGTCCGGCATCCGATCGTCCGATCGACTGGCTCTCACCGACCGGCTGGAGAAAATCGTTATCTCGCAGAGCTTCACCGGCAATACACCCGGCGGTCCAAGCCGGTGGTCAACGAAGCGATCTGCTGAATGGACAGCCGTACGTCCGACCTATGTCGTCGAAGTGACATTCGACCACGTCTCGGGTGGTCGGTTTCGTCACGGCACGAAGCTCGTGCGCTGGCGCCCCGACAAGAAGCCATTGCAATGCCGCATGGATCAGCTTCGGCAGAAGGCAGCCAAGCAATCTTTGAAAGCTGTCGGATAGAACGGCTTGACAAGTGCGCGCGGTGAGACACATGCCGCTGATTTCAAGAAATACGAGGCCGGACGTCTTGTTGACGTCCTGGCCTCGCTTGGTTTTCAGTGCTCGAAGTTGTCAGGATTGGCCGCCCTTGCGGCCGGCTTCACTGGCCTTTTCGCGGTCATTGGCGAAGTTGCCCGGATTGTCGGTCGAGCTGCCGCCCTGCTGGTCGGGCTTGCTTCCGCCCTGCGTCTGCTGACCCTGGCCGCTTCTATGCTCGCCACCCTTCTTACCTGCTCGATGTGACCGGCGCGCGACCGAAGGGCCAACGCAACCAGGCGAAGAGGGGATAGATCAAAGCCGACGAGAGATGGACGAGAAAGCCGATCCAGTAGGGCTGTTGCAAGGTGAAGATCGGCTGAAAGAACGGGAACAGTGGCACCAGCCCGAACCACTCCGTTGCCGAGGTCAAGGCAGCCCACGGAATGGCCAGCCAGCCAATAGTGCCTGGCGCGAGACGGCTCGTCCAGCGTCCAAAAACGCCAAAAAATACCAGCGCCCAGGAGAAGTCCGCCCATTGATGAAAGGCGATGCCGAGTGCGATGGCTTGTGCTGTGGGCACAGAACTGAGCATGGCGTCGCGTCCGGGAATAGCAGCGACCGTCATCCAGTCAACCGTCGCGTCCCGCCCCAACTGTGACGCCGCAAGCTGACTGATGAGGGTCGAGAATGTACTGCTGACAAGCCCGAGCTGAGCGGCCGCCAGCCAGTGCGACTTCAGTGGCTTCGCGGCGCGCTCTTCCATCACCCGAACGGCTTCATCACAACCTTGATGCAGCCATCCCGCTTGGCTCGGAATGTCTTGTAGAGTTCGGGACCCTCCTCGAGGGTCGCACGATGGGTGATGACGAAGCTTGGATCGATCTCGCCCTTCTCGATGCGTTGCAAAAGCTTGGGTAAGTAATGCTGAACAGGCGTCTGGGCCATGCGAAAGGTAAGACCGCGATTGATGGCGCTGCCCATCGGGATGTTGTCGAGCATGCCCCCATAGACGCCGACGATGGAGACGGTACCAAAGTTGCGGCAGCACTGGATGGCCTGCCGCAAGACATGCGGGCGGTCAGTCCCCATGAAGGTTGCGACCTTGATGCGGTCAACCATCGAGTCCTTGCTTGCCATGGTCTCGGGCTCGGTACCGACCGCATCGATGCAGGCGTCCGCGCCGCGGCCTTGCGTGAGCTGCTGGATGCGCTCATAGACATCCTCTTTCATAAAATCCAGCGTGATTGCGCCCGACTGCATGGCGAGCGTGAGCCGCTCGGGCACCGTGTCGATGGCGATCACCCGTTCGGCCCCGAGCAGAATTGCGCTCTTGATCGCAAACTGCCCGACCGGGCCGCATCCCCATACGGCAACCGTCTCTCCGCCTTTGAGGCTGCAGAATTCTGCCGCCATGTAGCCGGTCGGGAAGATATCCGACAGGAACAGGACCTGTTCATCGCTCAGGCCGTCGGGAATCTTATAAGGTCCGACATCGGCGTACGGCACGCGCAAATATTCGGCCTGACCACCGGCAAATCCGCCCAGCATGTGCGAATAGCCAAACAGACCCGCCGGCGAATGCCCCCACATTTTCTCGGCTTCTTTCGCATTGGGATTGGAACGCTCGCAGCCTGAGAAGAAACCGTTTTTGCAGAAGAAGCATTCCCCGCAAGCGATGGTGAATGGAACCACGACGCGGTCGCCAATCTTGAGCTTTTTGTTATCCTTGCCGACCTCGACAACCTCGCCCATGGTCTCGTGGCCGAGCACGTCGCCCTTTTCCATAGTCGGCATGATGCCATCGAATAAATGCAGGTCCGAGCCACAGATCGCGCAGGCCGTCACCTTGATAATAGCGTCACGTCCGTCCTGGATCTTGGGATCGGGAACGGATTCACAGCGAACGTCGCTCCTGCCGTGCCAAGTGAGGGCTTTCATGGACCGCTCCAAAGGTTGCGCGACCAACCAAGCCTCAATAATGCGGCTGGTTCCTCCGCCGCTTAGGAACGGTCTCCTCTGTCCCCCATTAGGCTCAAAGCCACGTAAAAGACGAGAGGGAATGCGCCGATGGCCGGACAGTTTGCGATCGTGACCGGTGCCTCAACGGGCATTGGTTTTGAGCTTGCCCGGCTTTGCGCCGCAAAAGGGTACGACCTTCTCGTCGCCGCGGACGAGCCCGGGATCGAGACGGCGGCGGAAGCGCTGCGCAAAGACGTTAACAGCATCGCTGTGGCAGCGCTGCAAGCCGATCTCGCTACCGTTGAAGGCGTCGACAAGCTCTATGAGCTTGCTCAAGGCCGCAAGGTCGACGTGTTGATGGCCAATGCCGGTCGCGGTCTGGGCCATGCCTTTTTGGACCAGGACTGGGCGCGTATCCGTCAGGTAATCGACACCAACGTCATGGGTACGACGTATCTGCTCCATCGCATGGGCCAGGATATGCGCCGGCGCAATGAGGGACAGATCCTTATCACCGGATCGATCGCCGGCTTCACCCCGGGCAGCTTTCAGGCCGTCTACAACGCATCGAAGTCGTACCTGAACTCCCTCTCCTTTGCGCTACGCGAGGAACTGCGCGACACGAAGGTCACTGTCACCTGCCTCATGCCAGGCGCGACTGAAACGCAATTCTTCGCCCGCGCGGAGATGCTCGACACCAAAGTCGGCTCCGAGGACAGACCGAACACCGTCGGCATGCCGTCAGCATGACGGCGGGAGTTCGCGTCCCGCGGCACGCGCGTCCCACCATTGAGCACGGCCAAACGCTTCTCGCGGTCGCCTATTCAGGTCTGACCGGGCCCGCGGTTGGCACGCATTTCTATGGCCCAAGCGAGCTCGGGCCGCGCAATCGGCATCGGTCCGCAGATCGGATTCATCATTCCACTGTCGGAAGGCTACCAGGGCTATCTCAACGTCAGGGGTAAGGATGATGCAGCGATGGTTGCCCGTAAGGGTTTCGAGGCGATGATAAATGGCGAGGGCGATGTCGTCACCGGCCTCAAGAACAAGATCCAGTCGGCCATCGCCAATGTGACGCCAGCTGAAACGCTAGCCAAGCAGCATCGCAAACAAGCCGAGCCCGGAACCGCGAAGTCCTAGGGGCATCACCATTCATTCACTTTTTGCGGTAGACCGCTGACGTGCAATGCATCCGAGAGTAACGCAGAGGATGCGTGCGGCTGCAAGCACGCCCAGACCTCGCACGTCCGCGTCCGGCACCAGCTCCACGAGATCAAAACCAACGATCCGCGCCCGCTGCGTAACGCCATGCAGAAGCTCGACGATATCAAAGTAGCCGAGACCACCCGGCTGTGGGACCAGCACCGCGGGAATGACAGCCGGGTCGAGACCGTCGCAATCGAGGGTAACGATGCAACGGCTGCCCGGCGGGATATGATCGAGAATGGCTTGCACGCCATGTCCCCGTACCGAAGCTGCACTGAACAGCTTCACGCCCCAGGCCCGTGCGGCGGCTAGGTCCTCCGCGCGCGAGCCCCCGATGCCGCGCTGTCCTACCTGGATGATCCGCTCCACCCACGGCATTTCGCTGGCCCGGCGCATGGTGCTCGAAAACGTATGCTTGAGACCGGCGCGCTCGTCCCGCCAGTCGAGATGCGCATCGATCTGCAGAATGGTGAGCGGGCCAAACGGCTCGAACCCCGCGAAGAAAGGAATGGGCACCGAGTCATCGCCGCCAATTAGCATGGGCACGGCGTCCGCCTTCAGAATGCTCGCAGTTGTGGACGTGATCAGCGAGCGGTTCTCCTGCGGTGTCGCCGGATTGGTCGGAAGGTCGCCAAGATCAATCGCCCGCAGTCCTCCCGGTATCAAGGGGCCATCCTGATCGAAATCCCAACGCAATGGATCCCGCGCAATTTGCTCAGTGCTTTCACGAAGCGCCGAAGGAGTCCGGGCGGCATGACTGGTGGTGCCGGGCACATGCGGCGTCGCATCCGGCACACCAAAGATCACAACATCCGCGCCTGAGAGCGTGTCGGTGGTCGCCGCGGGAAGGCCTAGAAGGGTGGCGGGAGTAACCGGATGTGTCATCGGGTTTGTCTCACCTCCCTGGTTCGCGGCGCCACGTTCCTCTTCAACGAGATAGCTCTGTCCATCAGGGTGAGGAGCGATCGACGGCACACAGCGCTTCCGACTAACAGCAGTGGCACGGCGATCGCCCCAGAAGGACAGCTGCGGCAATCACCGTGATACTGCCCGGGATCGCCGTCACCGCTTATTGTTCGGTCTGCTCGACGACAGCTGGCATTTTCGCGACCGACATAAGGGACCGTGCGACCTGATTGAGCAATTGATCGGCGTTTTCCTCCTCCGCCAGCGACTTCGACAGGAGGCTGACGATAGCGCTATGACGAAGCTGCTGGGCGAGATTGCGCGCTGTTGTGTAGCCGGCAATCTCATAATGCTCGACGCGTTGCGCCGCACCGATCAGAGCGAGGTCGGCCGCCGCGTCTTCCTTTTCCTCGCCCTCAGTCATGATTTCCTGACCTTCTTCGACAAGGCCCATCATTCCCTTGCAGGGCTTGGCGCGTGCGGCCTTGCCAAGCAGCTCAAAGCATTCATTGATGCGCTCTATCTGGGTTTCCGTCTCGCCGAGATGCTGTTCGAACAGCTCGCGCAACTGATCGAACCGCGCCGCTTCCGCCATCTTCGGAAGCGCCTTCGTCAACTGCTTCTCGGCGTGAAGGATATCGCGGAGCTCGTCGATCAGCAGATCGCCAAGCCCGGCCTCGTCGACCGGCGATGAGCTTTCGGTGACGATAGCCGACGCGGGACCGGGCTCCCCGGCCTGGATGGCTGGCGATTCCGTGAAGACCCATTCGCCGCCCTCGTTCCAGGGCCCGCGGGTGTCGATCTCACCATGATCGCCGGTGCCGGTGGAGTCGTTAAAGAACTGATCGACGAGGCCCGGCGTCGGCGCAATGCGGCCGATACTGAACGCCGGCTTGCTCATGCTCTCCAGGGCGAGCGAGAATGCCTTCATATGGGTGATTTCGCGGGTCATGAGAAACTGCAAGGCGTCCTTGGTGCCGGCGTCGTCGGTGAAGTTGATCAGGCGTTCGTAGACGATCTTGGCCCGCGCTTCGGCAGCAATATTGCTGCGCAGGTCGACGTCGAGTTCGCCGGTGATCTTCAGGTAGTCGGCGGTCCAGGGATTGCCTTGGGAGTTGAAGAGGTTCACCCCGCCGCCACCTGCGATCGCGATCAGCGGATCGGCCTCAGCCGCCTGGCGATCGAACTTGGCCGGCTTGAGATGCATGCGGGCCAGCGTGCCGACGACTTCCAGATGGCTCAGCTCTTCGGTGCCGATATCCATCAGAAGGTCCTTACGATCAGGGTCTTCGCAATTGAGTCCTTGGATCGAATATTGCATCGCGGCCGCAAGTTCGCCGTTGGCACCGCCGAACTGTTCAAGAAGCATATTGCCAAAACGAGGGTCCGGCTCATCGACGCGGACAGTGAACATCAGCTTCTTGACGTGGTGATACATGGAAAAGCCTCGGGCTAGAAGAGGAGATCTCATTCGAACAGTCACGCGCTACGGTTGTTCCTCTCGTGCCTGAAATGTCGCGGCGTCGATGCCGTTCGCAGCGTTGGACGCTCAGAGACTAGTTGGCCGTGTCCACGCTCGTGGAACGATTGGTCGCCCATAAGCTTGGCTTGCTGGATACTCCGGAGGAGGATGAGATGGACAGCGAAGACGCCTTGGCAAAAGTGAAGGAGGTTTCGGAAGGCGTGCGAGAGACCGCCCGCACGGTTCGGCAAAGCCTGGAAGACGGGCAGCCGCCGGGCCAGGCGCTCGCTTTTCTGCGGGATGTGGTGCGAGAGGCGCCGTTGCCCTCGCTGGTCGTCGCCTTCATGCTGGGCTGCCTGATCGCGCGTCGTTAGCCGGGAATATCCCGGTCAATCGCAAGATCATCGAGCAGGGACGAAGAGGCTCCGGCAAACAACGCGGCCAGAAGTTCCGCTGCGAGGAAGCTGAAGGTAATGCCGTTGCCACCATAGCCAAAGGCGGCAAAAGTATTGTTGCAGCCCGGTACCCTGCCGATCAACGGCAAGCCGTCACGGGTGGTATCGAAGGCGCCCGACCAACGGAAGTCGACCTGGTCCGATGCATGCGGCCAAAGAGCCTTCAGATAATTCTTAAGCGCGGCCACCTTTGCCGGCGTGGCGTCATTACGAGCGTCAGGCTCGATGAGCGCATGATCATCCTCGCCACCAAGGATAATGCGGCCATCAGCGGTGGTCCGCGCATAATGATAGTTCCGGCTTGCCTCCCAGATCAGGGCCTGTTCGGGCCATAGATGGCTCGGCTGCCGCCGGGTCGCGATAGCCCAGCTGGAAGCGGGCTGCTGCCTCCTGGGCCGCACAATATCAGGCATCACATAGCCAGTCGCGAGCACCACGTGGCGCGCGTCGATCGAAAGCCCACTTTCAAGGCCGACGGTTACGTTCTGGGCCGTACTATCGTAGGCAACTGCATTAGCCTTTAAGAGGCGGGCGCCGCGCCTTCGGGAAACATCAAGCAGGCCATGCGTGAGCAGCACCGGATCGGCGTCGGCCGCGTCCCTCGACAACAGAGCGCCCGCCCGGGCGATGGCGAAGCGCTTGAGCAGCGCGGCATGATCGAGTTGGAAGGACGGCAGATCGGCGCGGCCTCTCAGCGCATATTCATCCTGAACAAGCTTCGGATTGTCATCGACGGCGAGATAGAGCGAAAGACGCGGCCGCATCTGGCAGGCAATTCCAAGATGCGCAACCAGGGATAGCAGGCCTTGCGCCGCCTGATGGCTGGCCCGATAACAGCGCACCGCCTTCTCGAAACCATAGAGCTGCGTGAGTTCAAACAGCGGACGATCGATTTCCCAGAGCAGCATGGCGGTGCTGGCCAACGTGCTACCGAGACTGGGAAGCTCGCGATCGATGATGACCACCTGGTGGCCTTGCCGTGTCAGGCGCTCGGCCACCAGCACACCGGTAATGCCGGCGCCGATGATCAGAACCTCACAACGAAAGCTGTCAGAGATCGGCTCGATTGGCGGCGGCGGCAGAACGGCCCAGGGTATACGCGGGCTGCGCAGATCGTCCTGCTCGATGTCATCGTCCTTGAAGATGGAACGCTCCCCGCCTTAATCAGATTTCGTTAGACCTTCGCGGGGCGTAAGGCCGACACGGCCGGAGCATTGATCGGCTGGCCGTTGGGCGCAAAGATCGAACCGTGGCACGGGCAGTCCCAGCAGCTCTCAAAGCTGTTCCAGTGCAGATGACAGCCGATATGGGTGCAACTGGCCGCATGAAGATGCAGTTCGCCAGCCTTGTCCTTGTAGGCGGCGATCTTTTGGAGCCCCCGCCGCAGGATGGCGCCCTCACCCGGCTGAAGCTCTTCGAGCGAAGCGATTTCACCCGGCGCGACGTATTCCGCTAGATTTTGCAAGATCGTGATGTTCTCGCGCAGGAAATTGCGCGCCGCTGCGAGCGGTTTGCGATCCGGCGCGTAGACGGACTTCCACGGATGGTCTTCGCCCAGAATGAGAGACGTATTCAACATGGCGCCCATGACGCCATGGGTCAAACCCTGGCCTGAATCGCCCATTGCGAGGTAGATGCGCTCGCTGCCGGGCTCGCGGCCGATGAAGCCGGCATAGTCGATCGTATCGAGAACCTGGCCCGACCAGCGATGGGTGACGGGGCCAAGGGCCGGGATCAAGTCGCGCGCCCAACTTTCCAGGCGGGCAAACCGCCGATCGGCATCATTGGCCTCGCCGCTCTTATGGTCTTCGCCGCCGACAAGAACGAAATCATGCTCGTCTGGGCCCGTTTGCAGCCGCACATAGTGGTAGGGATCTTCGGTGTCCCAATAGAGCGCATCGGGAAGCTCGCCCCGCGCTATGGCGAACGCGAGCACGTAGGTACGGTAAGGAGCCACTTTCGTGTGCAGTTGAAAGCGGTCGGCGATGGAGGCGTTGGTCGCGATCACGGCATGCGCGGCGGTGATCTGCCCTTGCGAGGTTCGCAGCGTGACGGCGCCGTCTAGTTCGGCAACTTCTTCCACCGGGCTGTTGGCAAAGAAGCGGACGCCGCCGCTCTTGCAAACGGCGGCAAGTCCGGCGAGATATTTGAGGGGATGGAATTTCGCCTGGCGTGGATATCGAAGGACGTGCCGGTCGTCGCAATTTTTGAGAGGCACGCCGACCAGCCGGTGAACCGGTGCTCCAACCTCGCGCACCGCTTCCAGCTCCTCGTCGAACATGTCGGCCGGCATGCCGTTGCCCTGAAACAGATAGCCGTCAAGACGAAGGAAGTCACAGGCGATTTTCTCGCTGGCCTGGATGTCCTCGATCCTGTCGACGGCGGCGGCCTGACTTTCGTAGAACAGCTTGGCCGCCTCGACGCCGCGCAAACTTTTGAATTCGCTCATCAGATCATCGCAAAGAGGCGCGAGATGCGCCGAAGTCCGCGCCGTCGTGCCGCTGGCGATACCTTTGCGGTCGATGACGATGACCGACCGGCCGCGCTTCATGAACTCGTAGGCCGTTGAGAGCCCGGCAATCCCGGAGCCAACGACGGCGACATCGCAGTGCACATCGCCTTTTAGCGCACCCGCCTCGGGCAGGATTTCGGTCTCCATCCAGAGCGAGGTGCTGACCATGCTGAACTCCAGCTAAAGAGGCAAAACGCGGGCTGTTTGCGCAGGTTCCTACGGGCGCGTGGGCGGCCGCCTCCCCCAGGCTTCAGGGATGATCGGTGCGCGACAGCCCGTTGAGCAGCTCACGCTCCGGGACCGCACTCGCTCACCCCGGCAGCGGCAAGAGCGAGGAACAAAGCCCTGTCGCCGCCGTTCCATCGCTTTGAATTCGAGGAGCGACGTCATGGGACTATTCACGAAAGACATCAAGACGATGGATGACCTGCTCCTGCATGGCTTGCAGGACATCTATTATGCGGAGCAGCAGATCACCAAGGCCTTGCCGAAAATGATCGACAAGGCCACCAACCGGGATCTGGCCACAGGTCTCAAGAACCATCTCGAGGAGACCAACAAGCAAATCGAGCGTCTCGAAAAGGTGTTCGAGAAACTCGGCCAATCGCCGAGTGGCACGCAATGTCCGGCCATCGACGGCATCATCAAGGAAGCGGACGAGACGGCCGCCGAGATCGAAGACAAGACGGTGCTCGATGCGGCGATCGTCGCCAACGCGCAGGCCGTCGAGCATTACGAGATATGCCGGTATGGTACGCTGATCGCTTGGGGGGGAGAACTCGGCCACGACGATATCGTGCGTTTCCTGACCACGAACCTCAACGAAGAGAAAGCGGCGAACGCCAAGCTCAACACGGTTGCGTTGCGCAAGGGCGTCAACAAGAAGGCCTCCACCGCCGCCTGATTGGCAGAGCCCGGCGGGTCGATTCCGCCGGGCCCGCTACTCCTTACGAGGCCAAGTCATCCGCCATGACCAAACTAACAAAACTGCCGAGCTGGGCCGACGACAACAATATCTTCGCCGTGGTCGAGACGCCGCGCGGTAGCTCGTGCAAGCTCGATTTTGATCCCAAGCTTGGCGTTTTCGCTTTGGCGAAGCCACTGATGGCAGGCCTGACCTATCCTTATGATTGGGGGTTCATTCCCTCGACCAAGGCCGAGGATGGCGATCCGCTGGATGTGCTGATCCTGCATGATGCGCAGACCTATCCAGGCGTCGTGCTGCGCTGTCGACCAATCGGCATTCTCGAAGTCGAGCAGAAGAAAAAGGGCAAGAGCGAGCGCAATGATCGCGTGTTTGCGGTGCCCGACCGGTCACCGCTCGAAGCGGATCTCAAGGATATCCGTAGTCTTCCCACCCATGCACGCGACGATCTCGAACAGTTCTTTCGGGCGACGAATGCGTTGGAGAACAAAGAGCTGCAATTCCTCGGTTGGCATGGACCGAACCGCGCGACCAAGACCATCAAGCGGCTGGCCCGCCGAGCCGCGAACTAGAACTTCAGGGTCGTACGCAAGCCGCGCACGGTTGCGTTATGAAGAATGTTTCCGGGCACTGCACTGGAGGGGCTCGTGGCACCTCCACTCGGGTGGATGATGTATTGCAGGTTGGGCTGCAACGTCCACCCGTCCCTGATCTGGTATTGATAGACGGCTGTCAGAAGGCGCTCGAAACTGCGCATCGGCCACGCGGAATCTAGAAAAGTACGATGCTCGGTATCGAGCGCCTGTGCGCGTTTCGACATGCGCGTAGCCTGCCGCGATTCCGAACCTATCGTCGGGACGGCTTTCGTTGAGACCAATGAATTCAATACCGGAGTCGGCGTAGCGGTCGATCAGATTACGGTCGGCCGGCGCGTCCGAGATGCGCGCAAAAATGCCGATCCCGCGGTCGGCGCTGTTCGGTACGCGATAGAGCTTTTGTCGAACACCGTCTCCGCGAAGGGTCCCGCCGAGCACCTGTCAGTAGTCAGACGGCATCAGGCAGAAAGCGAAGGCGCCAGCCGAGTACCGGGACCGCATCGCGTGGCTGTCCGGCTCGTGCCGCAGAGGCGCATGATTTTGGTGCGGGATAGCGCGTGTGGTCCCACACGTCGGCGGGCTTCATAAAGACCGTTTTAAAATTCAAAGTGCGAGAATCACGATGGCAAGTATCGTGACAAAGGCCGTAGTGTAAGGGACTAGATTGCCGATAGACCGGGACAGCCGGCGCGCTTCGTCCTTCAGGTTTGGATAAGCGATCCCGGAAACCGGTCCGGAGAACTCGGACGTCGCTGAGCGCGCTCGGGATGCGTAGGCCGAAGGGGTTTCACCTTCGGCCCCGACATTCGCATCCATGACCATCGAAGTGAAACCTATCGTTAGCGACGTTGCGGGAGCGGCCAACTCACTCAGCGTGGATTTTGCCCGCGACAGGAAAGCGGCATCCGACGCTATGTCCCAGTTCTTGTCGTAATATGGCAACTGAGATCTGATTTGATAAATGCGCCGCACCGCTGTAGTGGGGACGCCAAATCTCGCTCAATGCCGGTCGCCTCCGCCTTTTCGGTGACGGCCTGCGATTGAGCAACGGCCTTTGAAGGGACTACGGGCCATACGAGACCCTCAGGTTGTGTTGCGAGGTAGTCGAGCAAGACAAAGTGTTTCGGCGAGTTCTGGGGCTAACCGAGCAAAGGGTCGATCTGATTCGACCGGAAGCGAAGAGTCGTCCAAATCTGGCACTTGCGACCCCTCAGAGACAGGTAAGAAATGGGTCTATATTGAGACCAGAATCTATCCCCGGTGGCCAATAATCATCGAACGTCTGTTATACCCGCCGATCCTCCGAGCCTGCAGTGTGGTCGATGTTTGTCAAGCTGTCCATGGGCTGATAGGCTGCGGGTAGCTGCGTTTCGGCGTGGCACCGGCCTCAGTAGGAGTCCGGTGTGAGGGGAGTGGGTAACCGGATTATAAATCGTCGCCCCATCGTTGCTGCCCACCAATCGTGAGCAGACGTCCGTCAGAAAGAGACGCCAGTCCCTCGCAAAACATCTGATGGGAAGGCGAAGCGACCGCAGATGTGTTCGCCTTCCTGACCAGCGATCCCAACGCCGAGGTCAAACGCGTCCACCCCAAGGCCATACGGTGATCCTGACGACCGACGAGGAGCGCGACGTTTGGATGCGCGCGCCATGGGATGAGGCGAAGGCGTTGCAGCGGTCGTTGCAGGATGACGCGCTGAAAATTGTAATGCGCGGGGCGGATAAAGAAGATCGCGCGGCCGCATAATTGGGGCAGACTTGACACTGGCAGAACTCGCAAGGATCGCGCCACTTGGTACCGTGGTCATCGCGCTCAGCGCGCTGGGGGTTGCGATGTGGTCGTTGTTGACCCAGAAAGCAATCGCCCGTCGGCGCGCAGCGATCGACTTCTTTCTCAAAACAGAGATAAATGAAAAACTGTTGATCGCTTACGACAGGTACAGGAGTGCAGTAGGCGTGCTGCGAAATGTCAACCATTTGCGCATTCTGCAAAACCGATGACTATCACCACGTACGGAGCTATTTGAATGTGCTTGAACTGATGGCGGTAGGTATCGAGAACAGCACCTTTGAGAACGTATCTGTTACGTCTACTGGAAAGGCTTCGTCCTAGACGCGATGCGAGACACGGCCAAACTGATCGACCATATCCGAATTCAGCACAACGCGGACCTTTACTTCCGGAGCTTTCGCCAACTTCACTACCGTTGGATGACCAATCCGGAGCTTGCTCTACGTTGGCAGCATAGGGGACCTCCGTTGCGGCGCGGACCGATACCGCTCACCCCACCACAATAGGTCATCCGAGCACTACTGCCGATGCTCCCACGCGCGTGTTCAAAATCGCATCGCTTTTTCTTGCGGCATCGATCGAAGCGGCAGTCCCCGCTGATCTAATCGGCCGCGCCGGCATCATTGACGGCGACACCCTCGAACTCCACGGCAGGCGCATCCGGCTCTGGTGCATCGATGCTCCGAGAGCAGTCAGATTTGTCGGGGGCGATAGCCTGGAATATCGATGCGGAGCGAAGGCGGCCAACGAAATGGCGGCATTCATCGGTAGTCGGCCCGTTTCATGCACGCCGATGAGCCTCGCGGTTACGGGCGCACGGTCGCTTCATGTGCGGTCGGCGGCGCCAGGGATTTTGCGAAAGCGCTTAGGAGCGATGAGTTTGAGTTGCGCCCGGGGCTGTTAGCCACCGGACCGAAGCAGATCCACGGCCTCAGCTAACCGGTCCGCTGCTTGCACGGCACTCGGCATGGACTGCTTTTCGGAAGGCGGCGAGCCGACAGAATTGACTGTCAGCCCCCTACCAGCGGCGAGAACAGCTATCACAATCGCAGCGAGATATCGGTCCTCATAGCGATGGTCCCTCCATTTGTGGGGTGCCCAGAGCGCGCGTTCAGAACACCCCGATCAAGGCGAAGAAGCCGATTTCGATTAGGAAAGTGACGGACATGATGGCGACCGTAAGAAACGCGTCGCGCACCGATATGGTAGCCATGGCATGCCTCCGCCTCGGGCAGCCCCTTCGATAAATTCGCCTATGATAAAAAAGTTTCGGGTTCCGCCGGATCGCGGCAAGTACCTTCCGCGTTACGACGGCGACGGCAGGAAAAACAATGAAGCTTGCTCATAAAGCCAACGGTGGCAGCCATGGCGAAGCCCCTTCCGCTCCAAGACCCTCACCTGACCGAAGCTTTAGAACTCGACCATTGTCGGGCGATCTGCGAGGAGACTGGTGAGCGGCTTCAGCATAGCCTCGCTCGCAACACCTCACCGTTACCGACGCGTCTGCGAAAATTGGTCAACCGGATTGCCGAACTGGAAGGCAACGCGCCTCCACTCATTCCCGACTGCGATGACAAACTACCAGCCCGGGAGCGCCCGAAGCGCGGGCGGAACTTTTGGTGGTTCCCCTAAAAGAGGGACGGCCACAGGCAACCATGGTCTCCGAGACCGCGGCGACGCTTAGTGCATGGCCGCATCCATATCGAGAAGATCAACGCGCCGTTCCTCTACGCGCTCAAGGCCACCGGCGGGGAATTCCGTGCGGGCAGATGGCAGTCGAGCTCGGCTGCACGAGAGCGGAACCTACGTCAAGCTTTTGAAGACAAACTAACAAGCGCCGATCGATCTTCTTTGGTTCTCAGCGGACACACCCTGAATGTGCTTTGCCGGTTGTAAAAGAACAAAGCGTGTCTTGCTCGCCTGCATGCGGTGTTGCTTAGATCCGCAGAAGCAGATTAAGGCTTCTCGTTCCTGCCTACATAGTGATTTCGGCGCGAGTGGCGGCGGCCGTGCATGTGGACGGCCCGGGCGCTTCTGCCAGCCTCCAAGCGCCGGGGCCGGTCCTCCTTTACAGACCGAAGCAAAAACGCCGCCCGCTTAAATGTACCGCGGACGGCGGCGTTCCAGCCCCGGGGTGGGGATGATGCAAAACTCCCGGTACCAATTAGTCTGATTGTACTAGGCGAAGGTTCAACCAACTGCCACTTTTTCCGATTTCGCATTTGTAATGTCTAATCACACCACGATCTGCGCGGTGGACAGTTTAAGATCTGGCTGACGTTGCGCCCGCGACTTAGCTTGAGCAGAAAGTATCGGCCCAGCCCAGCCATGGCGCGATGGGGCGTGAGCTCTGAAGCGAGACCGCAGCCCGCGTCCGTCCCGACCTTAATTCAGCTTCCGGGCGCAGCTTCCTAATGATCTCCGCAGATCAGGCGTCGAGCCTCTTGCCAGAGCTGCATTGCCCCACGCTAAGCCTCTCCGGCGACTGGTATCCCAGACGCCAACACCGAACAGCAACCATTTTCCAGAACCGGCGAAGCAATCCGGAAACACCTGAGCTAACCTCCTGACACTGACCAACGGGGATTTCGGTCATGTGGGCACTCATTGAAGATCTATATCGAGATTATTGCCTGACGCGGTTGCAGGAGATCCGGAAGTACGAGCTTTCGCATTAGGCCATGGCTCGCATCCAACGATCTCTGGTCGCCTCCACCTTCTTCACCGCCATCGCGACAGCAATTGCCGTCGGGGCAACCCACCTGAGCCGTCGCATCCAAAAAAGCAAGTGGCCCACGTCTTAAAGCAATCCTGAAACGCTTTTAACTCTTCGGAGTAAGGCAATGCAGGAAAATAAAATCATTCAATTCCGTGATCTCGACGAGATCTTGTACAACGCTCAACTTCGGCGCTCCTCCGATCTTGGTCGGTGGCTACAGCAATATCTAGAAGATCGTCGCGAGGCCCGCCGACAAAGAGACCGAGCGAAATCGCCAACAATGGTCACAAGCCTTCACCGATCTGTCTAGCAAGCGCCTTGCGCCGAGCTACCTCGACAGACGGATTCGATTTATGCGATCTGGCTGGCGCGCAGTCTCCGTAAAAGTAATCGACCCGAACGTCGGGCAGCAAGTCGGAATAGTCCAAGACGTCCAGATTGGGTGAAGGCCCGCTCTGGCTAAGAATCAGACGTCAAAATTCTTTTCTACGATCGGTGTGAGCGGCTTCACACCATCGTTGGAGTTTCTGTCGCAAGATCGTCTCGCATTTTCAAACGCAGCATGGGGAGTGTTGCCATGAACATTGCAGAACACGCGATCATTCGACCGCACCTCGCTATTCAAAATCACTGGATCACATATTCGTATGCGGCTTTCGCGCTCGTCGCGCTCGCTGTGATCTACCTCGCATCCGCGGGGCCCGGATTCTCCGAAACAGAGTTGGCAAAGGCCATCGCATTGCCATGATAGGTGGCGATTGCCACCGAACGCTGTCGCGGCGTTCAGCTAGATACAGGACGCCCCGGCGAAACCAGGCAACGCTTATGCCGCGTGCCCTTTGGAGGCTGTCGCTATGCTTGAGCAGATTGCGCGAGTCCTCGGTTGGCTTTGCATCGGTGAAATAGCCGCAAGGTCGGGTTTGCTGCCCCTTCCCGCGCCCGTCACGGGCCTGATCTTGCTCTTCGCGGAAAGCTTCCAGACGATCTGGGTGTCCTTGCGGATCGGCTGCTTCAATTTCTGGGCATGCTTTTTGTACCGGCTGGCGTCGGCGTAATCGCCTATCTTGGTGTCCTCAAGACCGAGGTGCTTCCGATCTTGGCGGCCGTGATTGGTGGCACAGCGATAACTCTTTCCATCACCATGGTCGTTGTGAGCCGGCTTGGCGTCACAGCAACGAAAGCTCAAAAGCACGAATCCGACCGGCTTGAGGGAGCAACTCGTGATGTCCAGCCTTAGCCATCTCACCAGTATGACCTGGACTGGCCTGGCGGACAGACCCATCCTGGAAACCGCCGCGACGGTCTTTGCCTTTCTCGCGGCCAGTCGCATATCGCGCCTCGGTGGCAATCATCCTTTGCTAAATCCGACACTACTCGCGATTATTCTTATTTCACTCGGCCTTGAAGCAACACATATTCCTTACGAAACGTATTTGCACGGCGCTGACGTGATACAATTTATGCTGGCGCCTGCAGTCGTTCTACTCGCAGTACCTCTATTTCGGCAGAGGGCTGTTATTCGTGCGTCCGCGCGTCTAATTGCGGTAGGCCTCGTGGTCGGATTGCCCGTTGGCGTGATGAGCGCTGTCGGACTCGCGTGGATGCTCGGAGCGAGCTCGCAGACGATCCTCTCGATCGCACCTAAGTCGGTGACGGCGGGGATCGCTGTCGGCATTTCCGAGCAGATCGGCGGCCTTCAGACGCTTACGGTCGTGTTGGTCATCATGACGGGCATCACAGGTGCCGTCCTTGGGCCGATCATTGCGCGCCTTGCACGGATCGATGACCCGCGCGTGGTGGGTTTGACGATGGGCATTGCCTCACACGGAATCGGAACCGCGCGCGCTCTCCAGATCAATGAGGTCGCTGGTGCGTTTTCTGGACTTGGCATGGGTCTGAATGGGGTGCTGACAGCGATCCTGCTTCCATTGATATGCAGACTGCTCTGACTGGCTGGTCCAGCGCGGAGACTGAGGCCGCCAGTTGTGCCCAGCGTGAAACCGGCGGGCCGCGATATTTTGCAAACCGGCGTCGGCGCCTCTTTGATCGCGGCATGCGTAGACCTGTCCGCCCGAAAGCGGGACATATGTGCAGCTCTTGAATGGCCGAGACTAGGCTGAACGCCCGCGCGAAGTCGGAAAGGTCCTGACGGATATTGCCTGCAGTTTTGCCGGGGCCGTTGGAGGTAGCTTGAATAGGGTGGACCGCGGATCACGCATAGACGGTCGGAGACCTTGCTCCGTCCACTTCTGGATAGACTAAAAGCGCAGCGCGGATGGCGATTCTTGAAGCTTACAAGGAACGAAGAACTTCGGAAGCAGGTTGTAGGCGCAGTACCTGGTCCCCGTCAGGTACCCGCGTGACGAATGGCCCCAGCTTGTCCCCCCTGAGCTGGGGCCTCTTCTTTGCCCGCGAGGACGGGCTTGTCACAAACCTGTGGCATGACCATTGCATAGTCAAAATCAACTGGGATTTGCCCAGTTAGAAAA
Organism: Bradyrhizobium sp. UFLA05-108; assembly: GCF_059803455.1. Lineage (NCBI taxonomy): Bacteria > Pseudomonadati > Pseudomonadota > Alphaproteobacteria > Hyphomicrobiales > Nitrobacteraceae > Bradyrhizobium > Bradyrhizobium sp. UFLA05-108. Next base: position 24,352 of record NZ_JBANAZ010000102.1, read on the forward strand.
TACCGCGCTGCCGGGATCTGTATTTCCCGCCCGACAGCGCCTTTTTCAGGAACGTATTTTCGGAGCACCCATGCCATCGAACACCATTGAATTGATCGTTTCCGCTTATGTACGTTTGAAGAACCGCCGAGCATTGGAGGACATGCGTGAACTTCGGCGCCAGTTGCTCGGAGGCCTACAAGCCACGCCGCCCGGCATCAATCCGCGTCCGGCTTTGAAGCACGTTGAAGAGGACCTGCGACTAATAGTGTCGCGCGCCATGGAAAATTGCCCCCTCGGCGTCATGAGGAATTGCCCCCTCCTTGGATAGCCGAGGAGAGAGCGAATGAACGAGGAACGAATCACGGAAGGCTCGTCGTGGAGTGATCCACGGGGGCAGGTGATGAAGACGCCGGATGACGTGGCGGAGATGTTGCGCCTGAGGGCGTGCGGGTGGGGTCTGAAGCGGATTGCGCGCCAGCTGTGCTGCAGTCATCACACGGTGAAGGACTACGTGGCGGCGGGCGGGGTGAAGGCGTTCAAGTCGCCTGAGCGCCCGAAACGGCTGGATGGCCTTGAGGGTTGGCTGCGCGAGAGGCTCATTCGGCATCGCGGCAATGCGGATGTGGTGCGCCAGGACCTGTTGGCCGAGAAAGGCGTGGCAGTCAGCCGGCGAACGCTGCAACGGGCCGTGCAGCCCTATCGCCAGGCGCTGAAGGCGGAGGCATTGGCAACGACGCGGTTCGAGACGCCCCCGGGCCGACAGCTGCAGATCGACTTCGGGGAGCGTCTGGTCGAGATCGGCGGGGTGAAGGTCAAAGCATTAGTGTTCGTTGCGACGCTCGGGCATTCGCGACGGCTGCATGTGCGTTCGTTCCGGGCCGAGAAGCAAGAGCACTGGTTCGCCGGGCTCGAGAGCGCGTTCACGACCTTCGGCGGCGTGCCGGAGGAAGTGCTGATGGACAATCCACGCGCGCTCGT
>NZ_JBANAZ010000103.1:0-24898 GCF_059803455.1 Bradyrhizobium sp. UFLA05-108
CCGTGAGCGCCGTCGGGGCTGGCGACAGCTTCGTGGCGGCCATGACTTTCGCGCTTGCGCGCCGACAAAGTGTCGAGGACGCCTTCATGCTCGGCATGGCCGCCGGAGCCGCGGCCGTCCTGACCCATGGCACCCAATTGTGCCGACGGGAGGATGTCGAGCGTCTCCATGCTGAAGTGGTGGCCGAGCGCGCGCGTATCGATGCAACCACGTAGCGCGATGAAAGCGCGCGGATGTCTTTGAGAACGTCAGTCTGCTTGGCAGCGTGGCGTCGATCTCGCAAGTCGCTCCGAGCCCGCCCGGACAGCCGGATGAAGACAGACCAAGCGGTCGCCGTTTCAATGTTGTTGTAGACGGTGCGGCCTTCTTTACGGCCGCGGTGATCGAGGCGAGGTTGTCCGCCGCCTCTTTGGTGACTTCGATGCCCTTGAGCCCCATCGCAACGCCGATATCGGGCTTCTTCAGCGCAGGGGCATTCGTCGGACAACCCAAGGGGTGCTAGTGCGACAAGAGTACGGGAATTGCGATCCTGGCCTCGAAGACATCTCGAGTTGCGCTACCGAGCATTAGGGTGCGCTCGAATCCGTGCGCGAATGCGCCCATCACAAGCAGATCTGCGTCTGCTTGCCGCGCATAGGCCAGAAGGGTTGCGCCGACGTTCAGAGCCTCACGGTGGATGGTACTGAACTTGGCATTAACCTGCCAGCGCGCCAGATAGCGGCAGAGTGCGTCTCCAGAATGCGGCGTCGAAAACGGCTTGTCATCAATGACCGATACGACGAGCACCTCGCGCGCTCCAACGAGAAGTGGCAAGGCATCGTGAACTGCACGAACCGCGGAGCGTGTCCCGTCCCACGCAATGACAATCCGGCTTTCTGGGAGTGCAAGGGTGCCTGGTGGCACCAGGACAATTGGTCGACCACTGCCAAACAGGGCTGCCTCGACGAGGTCTTTGCGGGGCGAATCGAGTGGTCCGCGCACATCGATAATCAGAATATCACGCACCTGGGTACAATGGATGACGCGTTCGCGAAGTGATATGGACGGGCTTTCGGCTGGTAGAATGTCACACAGTACGTTTGCCTCTGCCAGGGCGGACTGAACGAGCTCCGCCGTTCGTGCGGCCCGTTCAGTTCGTGATGTTTGCTTCCTGGGAGCGCTCCCGGCTTGTCGGATGTCCGGCTCAGGCGGCAAATCGGCGAGGTCGGCCTCGATCTCCGTGATCAATGCAGACAGACGCGCCCCGTACATGCGAGCCAGGCCGATCGCATAACGCGTGCCGCCAGAGAGATCATCTCTGCCCGCCGAAGGAGAAAGGAAAACGAGTATGTCCTTCATTGGCCAGCAATCCCCTCAAGAGGTGAGCGTTTAGCCGCCTGCGCAGCAAGCCCGTTAAGGAAGTCGCTTCCTTTGCCTCGCAATCCTATTCCCTGTTTCAGGTGATCCCACTTAGTGGATCCAACCACACGTAACAGATAGGATGGCGAGACGTTCCAGATCAGAATCCCGCACCGCTCTAGCGAACAATCTACACAACCCGCAGTGTACGAGCCCGGCATAAAAATGCTAGAAGTGTCTGCAGAAACTGCGCGCAAGGCGTTGCTGACGATCAGAAAGCCTGATCGGGTCAGGGGCGAAGGAAAATTCGCGCGCCTTCGTACGAAGCTGGTTCAAAGTCCTCCATTGGCGGCGCGGTTGCGACGATCTCGCTTCTATGAAGGGTGAGTTTGCTTATGTGAGCAACAGTCATCGTGCCGGAATGGGTCGTGTGCATAAAGGATTAATCGCTTATGCGTCTTCGACGGGCAAAAATCGTGGCAACCGTTGGTCCCGCCAGCGCTTCGCCGGAGATGCTCAAGGAGCTCTTTGTTGCAGGCGTGGACACATTCCGTCTCAACTTCAGCCACGGAACCCAGGAAGATCATGCAAGTGTCCATGCCGCGATCCGCGCGCTCGAGCAGAAGCTGCAGCGACCGATCGGCATTCTGATGGATCTTCAGGGCCCGAAAATCCGCATTGGCACGTTGCGTGATCAGAAGCTCATGGTCCGGTCCGGCGACTCCATCCGGTTTGTTCGCTCCGGATCGGAAGGGGATAGCCGAGCCATACCGTTGCCGCACCCGGAAATCTTCGCAGCGCTTGCGCCTGGCGACGATCTATTGATCGACGACGGCAGAGTACGCGTTCGCGCGACTAGCCTGAGCAATGACGACATCGAGGCCGAAGTGATTGTTGGTGGAGCGATCTCGAACCACAAAGGCGTCAATTTGCCCGGAACGGTTCTGAATCTGTCGCCGCTCACCGCCAAGGATCGTGCCGATCTGGAATTCGGCTTGCGTCTTGGCGTGGACTGGGTGGCTCTTTCGTTTGTTCAGAAACCGTCGGACATGATCGAAGCACGAACGCTGATCGGCGGACGCGCAGGGCTCATGGCGAAGATCGAAAAACCGGCTGCACTCGAGCGGATCGATGACATCATCCAGATGTCGGACGCGATCATGGTCGCGCGCGGCGATCTTGGGGTCGAGATTCCACATGAGGAGGTACCTGGTCGTCAGAAGGAGCTGGTGCGTGCTTGCAGGCTGGCCGTCAAGCCGGTGATCGTTGCGACTCAAATGCTCGATTCCATGGTGGCAGCCCCGACGCCTACACGCGCCGAGGCTTCAGATGTCGCAACCGCAATCTACGACGGCGCGGATGCCGTAATGTTGTCGGCGGAGTCGGCCACCGGCCAGTACCCGCGCGAAGCCGTCGAAATGATGGACCGCATCATCCGCAGCACGGAACAGCACAAGATGTATCGCTCGATCATCGAAGCAACCCAGCCCGATGAGGAACAGACTCTGCCGCATGCGGTTGCTGCGGCGGCGGCCGACTTGGCGTCGGCGATCCGTGCGGCGGCCATCGTCGCCTATACCTCAAGCGGGACAACGGCCGCACGTGTCGCTCGGAAGCGACCCAGGGTGCGGATCCTGGCCACCACGACGAGTGTAGAAGTGTCCCGTCGTCTCTGCCTCTTGTGGGGTGCACACAGCGCGCTTTCCGAGCACGTGCAAAGCTACGAAGACATGGTGAGCCGCGCGACCGAGCTTGCGAAACGGGAAGGGTTCGCCAGCACCGACGATACTTTGGTGGTCGTGGCCGGAATACCGTTAGGTGAGGGCGGGACAACCAACAATCTGCGCGTCGTTTCGGTTTCCTGATTCCGAGATAGCGGGTAGAGCCCCTCTGCTCTGCAGCCAAGCCCCGAAAGCGCGTGACATCTCGTCGGTCTCGCCGTAGGTCAGCCCTTTGTCCATGCAGATAAATGCAGTGTGCTCGCGATATTTGGCGAAGCGTTCTTCGAGCATCGCAACGAGCGATGCGGATCGCGACGGGTCGATCTCCGTCGAGAATCCGCGGCGGGTAGTGCTTGAGCCAGATGCGCTCCATGGCGCTCCTCCCGACGACCAGCAGCTACCGCGACCCGGCTGGCCAGACCTCCGTAAAAGCCGGCTTTCCCTAGACTGCCGGAAAGCGCGGCCATTGCCCCACGCTGAGGTTGGTGAAACATGACAAGAACGTTCTGAGACGGACCCGGGGAAGCAAAGGGCGCCGACAAGTTTATGATTTTAGCGCTGTTGAAGTTCCTGAACGAGCTTGCCGCAGATGCTGCAGGGAAGTGCAAATCGGCGGCACTGGCCCGCATCCAGCGGTCTATGCCGCGGAACCGATCATAGTGTGCCGCGTCGACACGGCAGGTCGCGCCACTCTGTCCGGCTGCAGGCCATTAGCCCGGCGCGCTTTTGACTTGGATCAACTGCCGCGCCCTGTAGCCAGTGCTTAAGTTATTGCTCGACGCACCTTTGGCTGAAGAGGTGTGACCAATCGTGAAGCTGCTATTTTGTTGGACGGCATGGCCGATTGGAGGACAAGCGATGCGTTCCATCTTGGCGTTAGGCCTTTTGGTCACCCTGTGTGGTTCCGCGAATGCGGCTACGGCGCATCCCCACCGGCGGCACGCTAATGTTCGTCCCAATCAGGGCATGATCTACGCGCCGCCTCGCCCGCCGATCCACTACCGGGCAGCACCGTACAATAACTACTATGAACCGTATTACGGAGCTTCCCAAGGTTACGCGCCTGGCGAGAAGCAACGATTTCTCGAAAGTGTGAGACGACAGATGTAAGGTCCGACAGCGGGTCGCTGCAGCCGGCCCGCCACCCGTCAGCATCCACATCTCGTCGACGGTAAGAAGTGCATCACCCGGATGAGAGCCGGGGCGAGAATTGCCGGTTTCAGCAGGAGCGGCAAGGTGATCAAGATGCCGTCGCGCTCATTCCAATTTACGCTCCGGATCGCAGCGTCCTTTGTTCCACCGCCACGTCGGCTTCGAGCATTTCAAGCTGGCTCGCCAGGCCGCTGAAAGTCCGGCTTATATTCGTCAGAAGGGAGGCTCGCCTTCGAGAAATTCCGGCCTGCCTCGCTTGAGCCCTGTATGCGGATGCAATCGAACGATACTCGGCAGCAGGCATTGTACGGTGGGTCATACGCGATACCTGCCGCAAGCCCGACCGGCGCTCAAATTAAAGATCGGCCATTTCCGCTTGCCGGGAAATTAAGCAAGGGCGCGGGATCGGGTTCTGGAAGTGGAATCAGAAGGGTTCGGAGCGGCGCTTGCGCTATAGCTTCTGCGAATTGAAAAATGCGCAGGAAAACTATCCTACACGTGGTTGGAGCCTCTCGCTGTTGCGTAGCTGGATGATATAGCTCACTTCCGCTTTCGGCGGCATAGCGAGCGCACCGGACTTGCCGCTGGCGTGGTCGGTCCCGAAATGACCCAGGCGGTCTGCAACATTCAGTGACAAACCAGCACGGGTATTTTCGTGTAGGTCAGCACCTTGTTTGTCACACTGCCCATTAGGAGCATGGGAAGTCCGCTGAGCCCATGCGATGACATAACAATGAGATCGCAGTCTTTGTCCTGGGCTGTTGCGATGATGGCTTGATGCGGTTGCCCACTCTCCACCTGAATTGTCTCGCAGGGAACGCCAGCCTTCTTGGCCGCATTTGCCGCGTTATCCAACACGCTCGCAAAGTCGCCTGTCACTGCAAAAAGCGGTTCCACAACGTTGATTACGGATACTTTGGCTCCAACGAACTTCGCCAACGCCAACCCGTGCGCCACCCCATGCTCCGCCAGCACCGACCCATCTGTCGGAATGAGAATATGCCGGTACATGTTTCACTCCTGATTGTCCGAACGTATGGCTGCCTTCCGAAGGTAATTTGGGCCGGCGTTTCGGATAAAGCCTTGCGATACATCAATGGGTCCATCGTGCTGCGAGTCACATGTTGACGCGTTGCTCATCGCGTCATTTCGAGGCGAGACGCAGGGCCTCTTCTGTAACTGGAACCACTATTGTTGATTGAGGGCGCGGAAAAGATTGCTGCGATTTAACTGGCCGATTGTTGTAGGTCGGGCGATACGCGAGAGCGATGCGGGAAATTGACGTCACCGACGAGTGTCGCGACCTCATTGCGGCTGAGTTTCCGTCCGACGAGACCGGGCGACGCTTACCAAACGGTAAGTGGCGGATACCGATCAATGAGGAAACGTGGGAGCGGCTTCAGAAGGTACGGCGTAGCGGTGAAACAATTTCGGACTGCATCATCCGCGTTATAATTATCACCCAGTATCAGCGTGGCGGCCTACGATAGTTGCCGCGCAGATGGTCAGTTGCCTGGATGAGAACTCACCGACCGCTCTCCTTGTCATCATCTACGGTAGGCAGCTTGTCGTAGAGCATGCGCTAGGGCTCACCGTCCCATCTTCCCGCACCACTCGTTTCATCGCCCCGATATGCCGGCCGAGCGCAATAGAAACTGCAGGGAAGTTGAACTAGAACATTCAGCAGGTCGGAAGTCGTACGTTTCGGGTGCATGCATCGGCGTCTTGACCGCGCGCCAGGCGTCACGGCGTTGACGCGAATGCCCTTGCTCGCATATTCGATTGCGAGCGACTTCGTTGCCGCGTGCAAGCCGCCCTTCGTGAGGCGGCCAGAGCCGACGGCGCGCTGCTGACCGCGTGTTCGTCGAGGCTGGTCGTGATCTGCACGATACGTCCGGATCCCCGCTTCAGCATGTTCTTGGCTGCGCGCCGGGTGACATGGAAGAAACCGTCGAGATTGATCCTCAGCAGGTGAGCATAGTCTTCGTCCGTATATTCGGTGAATGACTTTGCGACGAAGATGCCGGCGTTGTTGACGAGAATGTCGACGCGGCCGAAGCGATGGATCGCCTGCGACACGATGCGTTCCGCGGTGGTCGGATCGGCGATGTCGCGGCAACTGCAAGGATATCCGGATCAGACGGTTGTCCGATCGAGCGTGAATTCGCGACGACACGAAAATTGCGATCGCGATATGCCTTGACCAAGGCCTCGCCGATACCCTGCGACGCGCCGGTGATGATAGCGACTTTCTGCTCCGCATTCATGATGGCCTCAATGTCTTCGGTTGGAGCGGCGCGCGCCGGTGCGGTGTCGCTTGGCTACTGTGCGGTCCAGCCGCCATCGACGGCGATTGCCGTGCCCGTGATCTGGTCCGCCGCAGGCGAGCAGAGGAAAGCCACGGTGCCGCCAAGCTGCGAGGGAGAGACGAAATCCAGAGAGGGTTGCTTCTCGGCCAAAAGCTCCTTGGCCGCTTCCTTCTGATCGATGCCTCTTTCTGCGGCGATGTCCCTGATCTGCTTTTCGACCAGGGGCGTTCGCACCCAACCGGGACAGACGGCGTTGCAAGTGACACCGCTGCCGGCGGTTTCCAGGCCGACCACCTTGGTCAGGCCAACCAGCCCGTGCTTGGCCGCAACGTAGGCGGCCTTGTGAGTCGAGGCGACAAGACCGTGCGTCGAAGCGATGTTGACGATCCGTCCCCAACCCTGTTTTTTCATCTGGGGCACCGCCGCGGCAATGCCGTGGAACGCTGCGGACAGATTGATCGCCAGGATTGCATCCCACTTCGCAGCTGGAAATTCCTCCACCGGAGCGGTGAACTGGATGCCGGCATTGTTCACCAGGATGTCGAGGCGTCCGAATTTCTCGACAGTTGCGGCAATCAATCCGCGCACCGCGTCTCCCTTTGACATATCGGCGCCGTCGTAGACCACGCGCGCGCCGTGCTCGCGTTCGATGCCGATGCGGATCTTCTCGATCTCGCCAGCGTCGCCGAAGCCGTTCAACACCAACTCGACGCCGAGCCTTGCCAATTCCTTCGCGATGCCCAGTCCGATGCCACTGGTCGATCCGGTGACGATAGCTACTTTTCCCTTCAACATGGGGATTCCCTTCGATGTTCGAGACACAACAGAAAGACGGTCAGTGGGCGCCGCCGGCGTCGAGGCGGTCGGGCTTGGTGAGCATCAGCGCCGCAGTCAGGGCGACGATTTGTGAGACGCCGAGCAGATAGAAGGTGTCGCTGAAGCCGAGGATGAACGCCTGCTTCTGGATGACCTTGCCGATTGCGACATAGGCGCGGTGAGCGGCGTCGGCACGGTCGATCACGCCATGGCTCATGAAATACTGCGTGAGCTGATCGAGCCGGGTGCGGGTCGCCTGCTCGAACATCGATACCGACTGCGAAAGTACGTTGGAATGGTACTGCTCACGCTTGGTCAGCAGCGTCTGAAGCGCAGCGATGCCGATCGCGCCTCCAAGGTTGCGCATCATGTTGAACAAGGCGGACGCGGACCCGGCATTCTCGGCCTCGATTCCGCCGGTGGCGACCGCCGAGAGCGGAGCAAAGACGAGGGCTTGACCAAACGCGCGGATGACGTTCGGCCAGAAAAGCTGATCAGCCGCGTAGTCGTTGGTCATGTAGATGTTCAAGAAGTTGGATCCGCCGAAGAGCACGAAGCCGATACCGATGACGAGGCGCGGATCGAACCGCTTCATCAGGCGAGGCACCAGCGGGATCAGCAGGAGCTGCGGCAGGCCGGTCCAAGCGAGCACCATGCCGATCTGCTCGGAGTTGTAGCCCTGGATGCGGGACAGGTAGACCGGCAGGATGTAGACGGAGCCATACAGCGATACGCCGAGCAAAAAGTTCGCGAGCACGCCGAAGCCGAAATTACGACGGAACAGAATTCGCAGGTTGAGCAGCGGCTTATTTGCCGTGAGTTCGATGGCCAGAAACAGCGTCAACGCAACCGCGGCGACGATGGCCAGCCGAACGATGAAGGGCGAGCCGAACCAGTCGTCCTTGTTGCCCTCCTCCAGAACGGTCTGAAGTGCGGCGAGCCCGACCGCCATCGTGATGATGCCAGTCCAGTCGCCTTCCGCAAGCTGCGACAGCTTCATGGGCGCAGCTTCCAGCGAGAAGAACAGCATGGCGATCATGACCGCGCCGGGCGCAATGTTGACGTAGAAGACGTACTCCCAGGAAGACGTACTCCCAGCCGAAATTCTCGGTGAGATAGCCGCCGATGGTCGGACCGATCGCTGGCGCGAACGTCGCGGAGATCGCGAACATCGCCAGCCCGATCGGCTGCTTCGGCTTCGGCAGGAGCGTGATGATGAGCGTGAACGCCATGGGGATCAGCACACCCCCGGTAAACCCTTGTAAGGTGCGCAGCACGATCATCTGAGGCAGGTCCTGCGCGAGCGCGCAGGCCGCCGAGAACACCAGAAACAGGAAGGCGTTGGTGAGAAGATAGATGCGGACCGAGAACACCTGAGCAAGCCAGCCGCTCAACGGGATCACCACGATCTCTGCGATCAGATAAGACGTCGAGATCCAGCCGCCGTCATCGATGCCTGCGCCGATGCCGCCCTGGATGTCGGCAAGTGAGGCATTGACGATCTGGATGTTGAGCACCGCCATGAAGGCGCCCAGGGTGGCACCGATCACCGCGAGCCAGGTCCTTGCGGAGACGGCGGGAGCCGCGGCCGATAATTGGCCTTGGCCGGTAGGAACGGCATTAACGGCGGTTTGCAGTGTCGTCATGGCGGTCTCCTCGCGTGCAGGAGAAGGTGCGTTGTTCAGGTGCGGGGCTCGGCGCCACGAGCGGCAAGCCGTTTCTCGGCGTCTCGCTCGGCGATGACGGCCGATTTTGTGTTGACCGTCGGCTCCGCCGACATTCCGGGACGCAAGAGGCCGCTCAGGTGCTGGTCGTCGAGCACGATCTTCACGGGCACGCGCTGCACGATCTTGGTGAAATTGCCGGTGGCGTTGTCCGGCGGCAGCAGGGCGAATTCGAGCCCGCTCGCCGGCGACAGGCTGTCGACATGGCCCTTCAGTCTGGTCGAATGGAAGCTGTCGACCCGTAGCTCGACCGGCTGTCCGTTGCGCACATGCGTGAGTTGAGTTTCCTTAAAGTTGGCGACGACGTAGACCGCATCCAGCGGCACCACCGCCATGAGCTGCGTGCCGGCCTGAACATATTGGCCGACCCGCAGCGTGCGCGCGCCGACTGTCCCGTCGACGGGCGCAGTGATCTGCGTATAGGAGAGATTCAGGGCAGCCTGGTGTTCGACCGCACGTGCGCGGTCGAGTTGCGCGACTGCTTGCGCGCGCTGGGTCGAGAGCACCTCGACCTTCTTGTTGGCTGCGAGCAAACCCGCCTTGCCCTGCTGAAGTTGTGCAGTCTGCGAGCGCAGCGCTGCGTCAGTCTGTTGGGCGCGTTGGATCGTTCCCGAGCCCGACTTCATGAGGTCGTCGTAGCGGGCGCGCTCCTGCTGCGCGAATTTCAGATTGGCTTCGGTCGCGTCGACCTCGGCCGTCTGCTGCTGAATGAAGGGCTGCTGCAGTTCGATCTGCGCGTCGAGGTTCTTGACCGCGGCTTCCGAAGCCGCAATGTCGGCCTTGGCCTGGTTCAGCGCGGTCTTGAAATCACGATCGTCGATGCGCGCCAGCACCTGGCCAGCCTTCACCGGTTCATTGTCGGCGACCAGCACTTCGGCGATGTAACCGGAAACCTTCGGCGCAATGATGGTGGAGTCGGCCTTGACGTAGGCGTCGTCGGTCGTTTCCAGATAGCGGCCGGTGGTGATGTAGTAGTGGCTGAAAGCGGCAGCCCCGGCGACGCCGAGGGCGGCGGCGAATGCCAGCGCGGCGCGACTGATCGCCTGACGCGACGGGCGAATGCTGGTTTTCGTTTCCTGCTCGGAAGCATACGAAAGGGTCGACATGATTCTCTCCGAAGTCGGGTGGGACGCTAGATTTCAATCGGGGCGGTGGACGTCATGTGTGATGATGCCGACCTCGGGAGCTGGCGGGTCCAGGCGGCGTGGGTCGGCCAGCGTGCGGCGGATATCGTCCAGACCGCTTTGCCAATGCGCGCGCATCGCGTTCAGCCCGAACTCGTAGTCCTTTGACTGGCCCTCGTAGATCTTGGACTGATAGATGAGGTGGACGATGTTGTAGGAGCGATGGCGGGCCATGTCCGCGATGGCGCGGATTTCCGGATCCTGCCTTGCGCGTTCCGGCAAAGCCTGGATCGTCCGCTGCAGCGCTTGACGCATCTTCTGCATGCGTAGCGCCTGGTCCGTGATGGCGCGCGTACGGCTCGAATATTGGATGTCCTTCTGCCGGCTCGATACCTCCATCATGTCGTTGGGAACGCGCCCCCTGGCCGACCAGAGATCGACCTGGAATGTCAGCGTGTCGCGCGGCTCGCTGGACAGCACGCGTGAGAGCGGCGTGTTCCAGACGACGCCACCATCCCAATAGTGTTCGCCTTCGATCTCGACGGCAGGGAAGCCGGGTGGCAACGCGCCGGAAGCCATGAAATGCTTCGGCCCCAGCTTACGTTCGGTCGTGTCAAAGTAGGTCAGGTTGCCGGTGCGGACGTTGACCGCGCCGACGCTGACGCGCACCTCGCCCGCGTTCAGCCGATCGAAATCGACGAGCTTCTCCAGCGTCCGCTGCAACGGTGCGGTGTCGTAGAAGCTGGTCGCTGCATCACCCGAAAAGGGCGACCAGAACGGCGACGGGAAGCGTGGCTTGAAGAAGCCGGGCTGCCCCTGGAATAAGGCCCTCATCGCTGCCATCGCATTGTGCAACGAGCGCATATCGAACGCGAATGGGAGGGCATCGGCCAGCCCTTCGCCGGCGGGCCATCCCACCGGCCATGCACAGATGGTCTCCCAGAACTCGCGTAGCCGCTCGACTCGCTGATCTTCCGGCGATCCGGCAATGATCGCCGCATTGAGCGCGCCGATCGAAATGCCGGCCAACCAGTTCGGCCGGATACCGGCTTCGTGCAGGCCCTCATACACTCCGGCCTGATAGGCTCCCAGAGCTCCGCCACCCTGCAGCACCAGGGCGACGACGTCATATGGCAGCGGCGTGGACGCTTGCGGCACGCAGCTGATTTGCTCGCGCATCACCTTCAGCATTTTCAATCTCCCGATATCGCGGCTGATCCGGTCAGCCAGCGTTCGCTTCGATAAGGATCTCGGACCTGGATTCGCGTCGTTGTGCGGGCGACAGGTAGTCGTGGACGACAGTGCCAAGCCCGAGCGTCAAGTCGGCCACGAGGTGCTTGGCCGACAGCACTTGGAGGACGGGCAGTTCGGCGACGGGGGCGAGGGCGTGCGAATACAGGTCCAGCGCCGCTGGCCCGGTCCACGCGCCTTTCACAGTGATGTCTTCGAGGTGGTAGCGGACCAGCTCGCAGATGCGAGCCGAGCCGTCGACATGTGGGATGATCTTGAGCAGGAAATTGGGCGCGGCGAGTTTTCTGGCCTCGGTTTCGATGTCGAGGGCCCGGTGCTTGTAACCCATGGTGCCGGTCGCGATGCGCACCGAGCCGTAGTTCAAGGTGCCAACCAGGGTATCGATCTCGACCGCCAGCTTCGGTTGCGCAAGCTTCTTGGGAAAGCCCCACAGCTCACGCCCGCCGGCGATGGGCGGATGATCATTGAGGAACATCTGATGGGTGAAGCTGCCGGTCTGCCCTTGATAGGAAACCGGGATGACCTGGCCGCTTTCGGTGTAGTCGCCAAAGCCGGTCGAATCCGGCATGCGGATGAACTCGTAGTTTACGACCGGTTCGGCCAGCTCGAGCGGCGCCGGTACGATCCGGCGCAGCGCCTCGGGATCCGTCCGGTACTGGATGATGAAGTATTCGCGATTTATGAAGCGGTAGGGGCCGGGTGGAAAAGCCGGGTTCGTCAGCGGCATGGCGAACGCGCTCGCGCGCACGGTCTCGTGTTTCATCGTGATGAGCTCCAATTTGATCGATGGCGAGGGAGCCGCGCTTCTGCGTGGGAAGCGCGGCCGTATCGCGTGAGGCCCTCAGACTTCGGTGACGTGCTCCGGATCGGCCGACGCCAGCGCGGCGGCACGCTCGGCCCGCGGCGGGTAGATCCACACGGTGTTGATCTCGTGCTTCGTCTTCTTTGCAACCTCGCCGACGATCTCGACTTTCCGTTCCCAGCCCCGCGTGAAGAGCGCGCCGGCTTCGCCGAGGTCGAGGCACGTGACGTAGGCTTTCTGGTGATACGGCTTGGTCGGGACGCCCAACAGCTCTGCAGCGGCATTGTTGCCCGCGAAGGCGCCCATCCTGGTAGCGTGCTGGCAGGACATCAGCGCAAAGTTGCCGACATCGTCGCACGCTGCCTTTGCGGCATCGCCGGTGGCAAAGACGCCAGACACCGACGTCACACGCAGATCCTGATCAACCAGCAGACGTCCGAAATTGTCGCGCTCGGCCGGGATCTGTTGGGTCAATGGCGCGGCGCGAATGCCTCCCGCCCAGACTACGGTTTCCGCTTCGATGCGTTCGCCATTTGAGAGCGTGACACCGGTTTCATCGAGCGAGGTGACGCCAGCGCCGACCCGGGTCTCTACGCTGAGTTTACGCAGGGCATCCTCGATGACGGGACGAGGGCCAGCGCCCATATCGGGAGCGATCGCACCGTTACGTTCGACGATGATCACGCGCGGATTGGCATCCTTGCCGAGGATCGCACGAAGCCGCGCGGGCATCTCCGTCGCCGCTTCGATGCCGGTGAAACCGCCGCCGGCGACGACGACGGTGTCGCGTCCGTTTCTTGCCGGCCGATCCGCCAGGCTGTGCAGATGCCGGTCGAGGGCAATCGCTTCGTCGAGCTGGTCAACGCTGAAGCCGTGTTCGGCGAGGCCCGGAATATTCGGGCGGAAAAGCCGGCTGCCGGTGGCCACGACCAGCCGGTCATAGGAGAGCGTCTTTCGCGGGCCCTTGGCAGTAGCGACCTGCAGCATTCGGGACTTGGTATCGACCGTTTCGGCACTGCCTTGCACGTAGACGACGTCGATGGACTTGAGGACATCCAGCAGAGGCGCCGTCAGGGTTTCCGGCTTCGGCTCGTAGAGCCGCGGGCGAACCACCAGCGTCGGCTCCGGTGCAACCAGCGCGATCTCGAGCTCGTCGGGCGAAGCACCCTGGATGTCGCGCAGCCGGGCGGCGGAAAGTGCAGCGTACATGCCGGCGAAGCCGGCGCCTATGATGACAAGTCGCATGTGATATTCTCCTGTTGTTGGTCTTCGGGCATACGCGCGTTGCTGCCGCCGCTCCCGAAGTAGCGGCTCGTTGTGATCGACGACGACGCGAAGAGGTGAAACGGAATCGTCAGGTCTTAGGGGGAGGGGCAGCTCGGCATCGATGCCGCGGAGCGGCGGCGAAAGAAAATCGGCTCGGTGGCGTTCGGACCGCGCCAGTTGGCATAGGGAAGCTGCACGTCATCGTTGGTTACGATGGACATCGCCGGGTTCGTCCTCTGCAGGGATTGCTGTGGAATTTCCACCTCCTCGCCGGTTGCAGAGGTGAAGCGAACTGCCAACGAAAGTCCGTACACGATTGTCGTTGCGACGAGTCTTCGTCGCGGCGGGATTGCAAAGAGGCTGACGAAGGTCTTCGAGGTCATCGTTTGTCTCCGTCTATGGGGAGCGTAGGGCACCTTGATCATCTACCGAACCGGAGCTCCAGCTGCGCCAGCGCGATTGCGGTGCCTGCATAGAGATTGCTGCTACCGCATGCGCCGTCGCCAATCGCTCGGCGTTTCGCCGGTCAACTTCTTGAACGCTGCGGCGAACGCTGTTTGGGAAGCATAACCAAGCTGTGCGGCCACCGACGCGATCGACGCATCGGTATCGCGCAGCATGTTCATGGCTTGATCGAGCCGCTGCTGGCGCAGCCAGGCATGAGGCGAAAGCCCGGTACTTTCCTTGAAGGCGCGGCAGAAATGGAAGCGCGAGAGCCCGGCGTCTGATGCGAGCGCAGCGAGCGACACGTCAGTATCGGTGTTCGAGCGCAGGCGTTCGACCGCGCGTCGCAGAGCATGGGGAGACAGCCCGCCCGTGATCGGCTCGAACGTGGTTGGCGCGCCGGTGTGCTCAGCCAGGATACGTGTAGCCAGGAGATCGGTCAGTTGCTGCCTGAACAGGAGATCCAGGGCTGCATTGCCCTCCAGCACCTCCGCCGCACTCATCAGCAACCCGGATACGACGGGGTCGGGATGCCCCGTTCGTTCGAGAAGATCGCCGGGAGCGGGCGCGTTGGCCTCGCGGGCGATGCGTTCGAGCGCCGCGTGTGGAAGATAGAATTGAATGACATCGACAAAGCCGGGAATATCCCATCTGGCGCTTGAACCGGACGGAATGATCGTCACAACTCCGGAACGCGCCGTTCCAATCGCAACCGACTTCCCGGTGCGCCGCTCCAGGCGCTGAACGCCTGTGGGGTAAGTCATGATCACGTGGTCGGTCATGGGCTCGACCACGTCATGCAGAGCCCCATGTTTCCAATGCGCGATGGCGCCGTTGGAAGGGTCGGAAGCCATCTGGAGCGGTGCAGTCTTGAGGACGCGCGCCATCTCCACGTCGGCACGGCGTCGCTCGGCGACCGGGGAGTCGCTGTGGCTCGCATCTGGGGCAACGAGCAGAGCCTCCAGCGGATCGTGCAGGATCGGCTTGTTCATGGAGCTATCCTCGCTTCTGAAGGCACTTCATCAACTGCAGGAGGAGCTAGCGCACGCGTCGCCGCCAATCGCTCGGCGTTTCCCCGGTCAATCGCCTGAACGCTGCGGCGAAAGCCGTCTGGGAGGCATAGCCAAGCTCTACCGCCACCGACACGATCGAAGCGTCGGTGTTGCGCAGCAGGTTCATGGCCTGCTCGAGCCGGTATTGCCGCAACCAGGCAAGAGGCGAAAGCCCAGTGCTCTCTTTGAAGGCGCGGCAGAAGTGGAAACGCGACAGGCCGGCATCCGAAGCCAGGGCATCGAGGGAGACATCCGCGTCGCTGTCCGAACGCAAGCGTTCGATCGCACGGTGCAGGACCTTCGGCGAAAGCCCACCCACGGGCGGCTGCAGCGTCGTCGGCGAACTGGTGTGGGCGGCCAGAAGGCGCGTGGCCAGGAGGTCTGTCAGCTGATGCCTGAACAGGGCATCCAGTGCTCGATTGCTCTCCAGCACGCCGGCCGCGCTAAGGAGCAATCGGGATGTGATGGGGTCGGGATGTGCCGTTCGCTCCAGGAGATCAGTCGACGTGCCGGTCGCGGCTTCGTCGGCAACGCGCTTCAGGGTTGCGTGAGGAAGATAAAGCTGCACGACATCAACAGGCTTCGGGATATCCCATCGGGAGCTCGATCCTTCCGGAATGATGATCACGACCCCGGGACGAAACGTTCCACTCACAACCGATCTTCCCGACCGCCGCTCCATGTGCTGCGTCACGCCGTTGTAAGCCATGACGACATGGTGGCTCATGGGTTCGACGACGTCGTGCAATGGTTCATGCTTCCAGTGAGCTATCCCGGCGCCGGAGGCATCCAATGCCATGCGAAATGGCGTGGTGTGGAGCACACGCGCCATCTCTGCGTCGGCGGCGCGACGGTCGGAGACCGGCAAGTCGTTTTGGCGCGCGACGGGCGTAGCCGGCGGAGTCTGCAGAGGATCGTGCGAGATCGGCTTGCTCATGAGGGGGTACTCGCGTTGGGGCCAGTACTCGCGTCGCCAGGCGTGACTTGCGGGCTGCGCGAAGCCGACGCTTGGTATAGCCTGTATCGATGCGCCTGGGCGCCGCGAGCTTTCGGCGCGTGTTCTAGGCGCGGAGAACTACGGGTTCTTTCCCAAACCGGCGGTGCTTTGCCGGATTCTGCTCAAAGCCTCGGCGAGCGCTGTACACGGCTGACGGCGTGGTCAATGCGGGGGGGAAGCGCCATTAGCATTCACAAACGCACGATGGAACCGAGCTGTGATTTGGAGAAGCCTCGCCGAAAAAGCGAAACTACGTTGGAATCACTGTGAAAATCGTTCTGTTGCGAATTGATCGGGCTGCGGCTAACACAGCCACTCGTTCCACGAGCGAGTCTGGACGGTAGCCATCCACCTCCGATACTGTCCTGCGATCTTGCGGGCGCGAGGATAGCCCGCCCAATCCAACTCCACTGATAAGACTGACCTCAGATGACACAAGCGGGCGTCTACGGAGAAAGGCTCGGGCGACCCTTGTACTTGAAGGACGCGCCCTCGCTGATCACGCGCTCCCTGCGCAGCGCCGAACTCGCGGTCACCGAAACCCGGAATGACGATCCCGTGCGCGATCTTTCGGGCTCGTTTCCATCTGAGGATGCCTATCTTGTCAGTCTTAAATTTCGCGACTACCCGGACTGCGAATGCTGGGAACGCGGGCGGAGCATCGTCAAGACGGACATCCGCGCCGGTGCGACGTATCTTTATGATCTCAAGCGCGATCCACGCTACGTCATAGATAAGCCGTTCCATTCGGTCTTTTTCTATTTGCCGCGCTCGGCACTCGACGATATCGCCAGACAGAGCGGCGCGCCACGCGTCGGCGAACTTGACTATCAGCCCGGCGTCGGACACGACGACGCGGTCGTCCGTCATGTCGGAGCGTCGTTGCTGGAGGGGCTGCGTCGGCCGGTCGAGGCCAACCAGCTCTTCATCGATCACATGATGCTTGCGTTCACCGCGCATGTCGCCCAGACCTATGGCGGGCTGAGGCGAAGTGGCGAGTTGGCTCGCGGCGGTCTTGCGCCGTGGCAGGTGAAGCGAGCCTGTGAAAGGCTCGAGTCTGACCTCGGCGGGACGATTTCATTGCAACAAATCGCGGCCGAGTTTGACCTCTCGGTCAGTCATTTCTCGCGCGCGTTTCGAATCTCCACCGGACTGCCGCCGCATCAATGGCTGCTCAATCAGCGCGTCAAAGCGGCCAAGCAGTTGATGACTGTCCGCGATCTGCCCCTGGCCGAAATCGCAATTTCGGTCGGGTTTGCCAATCAAAGCCACTTCACGCGGGTATTCTCGGCCGCGGTCGGGGTCAGCCCGGGCGCGTGGCGCCGCCAAGCGTATGGTGCAACGGGAAGCGAAACCTAAGGGACCGCGCCTATGGCACAGGCGAGCACCTTCGGACAAAGGGTTAGGCAGCAGTTGCGCCTGAGGGATGCACCGCCCTCGCTGATCACGCGTTCGATGCGTGGCGTCGACCTCGCCGTTACGGAAACCCAGGACGATAACCCCGTGCCGGGCCTTTCGGGCTCGGTGGCCGATGAGGCCTATCTCGTCAGCCTTAAGCTTCACAATTACCCGGACTGCGAACTCTGGGATCACGGCAAGTGCGTCACTAAGGCGGATGTCAGAGCCGGTACAACGTATCTCTACGACCTCAGGAGCGATCCGGGCTTTGTCATCGACAAGCCGTTCCATTCCCTCCAGTTTTATCTTCCGCGTTCAGCGCTTGACGCCGTCGCCAAGGAATCCCGTACACGGCGTGTTGGCGACCTCGCCTGTCAGTTCGGCTTCGGCCATGACGACAAGGTCATGCGTCATATCGGAGCATCGCTGTTGCAAGCGCTCAGTCGGCCGGCCGAGGTCAACCAGCTTTTCATCGACCACATGATGCTCGCGTTCAGCGCGCACATCGCCCAGGCCTATGGCGGGCTGCAGCCCATCACCGTATCGAGTCGCGGCGGTCTCGCTGCTTGGCAAGTGAAACGCGCCTGCGAAAAACTCGAATCCGACCTCGGCGGGCAGCTTTCGTTGCAGCAGATCGCGGCCGAGTTCGGCCTCTCGGTCAGCCATTTTTCACGTGCATTTCGGGTCTCAACTGGTTTGCCGCCGCACCAATGGCTGCTTCGTCAGCGCGTGAAGGCGGCCAAGCAGTTGATGACGGTGCCCGAGTTGCCGCTGGCCGAGATTGCACTATCGGTCGGGTTCGCCAATCAAAGCCATTTTACGCGGGTGTTCTCGGCAGCCCTCGGTGTCAGCCCAGCCGTGTGGCGCCGCGAAACACTTGGGACGCCGGAAGGCGAGACATAGTCCGCGGCCATCAGTGGGAACTCACCTGATCAACGACGCCTCGCAAACGAGATGGCATAGGCGGCGCTGCGCCCCGCGAAGATCTCGTCAGGCGGATGACTGATGCCTTCGGCGAGATTTGCCGGATCGAAAAAGAAGGCGTCGCACGCATCGTTTGGCTCGATAGCTGTGATGACGATCGTTCCGAGCCGCACTGCTTCTCGTCGTTCTTCGTCCGGCCAACGGATGGTCACGTCCATAGTGGGATCCCGGGGACGATCGAGCAGCGCCATCACGCTGAAGCGGGCATCGCCTGCGGCGATCCGATGTTGGAGATCTTCGTGCAGGAAATCCGCAGACTTCGTCCTGGCCTCGTCCTCCGCCAGCGCGAAGTCTCCGCCGACCGGCGTGACCTTGAACTTGATGAACCGCGTCTCCCCCATCGAATTCGTCGTGGGAAAGGCGTGCACGCCCCAATAGGTTGTTCCAGCAAAGCTCGCCGGCACCGGACGCGTGGCGATGTAATTGGCCTGGTGCAGCGTTTCGGGATTGGCGGCGGCAAATGCGCTGATTCTCTCCATATCCGGCCTGCCGTCCGCTCCCGGAATGCTCGCGTTGAGGAGCGCCAGCATCTGGTCGAGCGTCCTCGCATAGTGCACCGGAGCGCTCTGCGTGAGAATGTCGGACCGATGATCAACGTTCCCGAGCCTGAAGCTGAAGCCGCGCAGCGCGCGCTCGTCGGTATTCACCACTCCGGGATTGCCGCCGCCGACCGAGAAGCGGGCCAGTACGCGCGATGGTCTTGTGAAGCTCTGGGATTTAGTAATCTCCTCTGCCTGATCCGAGGGGATATAAGCGCCATGGACGCATTGGCCCTTGGCAAAGCTCGCACGTACCTCCGGTGGATCACCGGCTACCGCTTTCAGGGCGTTGACGATCGACGCGGCCGTGGCGCTGCCGTTCGGGACATGGCGGGATCTTGAGTTTGACACCGCAACGGTCTAGCGAACCCGGTGTTACGTCGCTCCAGAGCGATTGCTGCACTTGTAGAGCAATTGCTGCGTTTTGCAGACGCCACAATCACTCGGCGTCGTTACCGATGGCCCAGGGGCGCGCAAGGAGGCGCTAGCCTCCCTGCTGGTCGCTAGAATCGGTGTCGCGGGCCCATGGTTTGGATTTGTCCGAGCGAGGCGTTGTTTCGCGATGCAGCGGACCATTGACTTGGACCCATGTATTCCGCTCGCCGCATTGGCGAGTGGCTAGCCCGTCGTGCTCGTCGATCGAGAGGCCGTCATTCCGAAGGAGAAAAGCCATTGCGGTTTCAACGCAGGTTTATCGACCCATTTGTCGGAACGGCCGTGGATTTTACGTGCAGATCATTCGTCTCGGCGACTGCGGCTATGGCTCGGCCGAGATCTCGGATGGTTGGTCTATACGAGCACGGCATCGAGCCACACGTCACAGTGTTCGACAAGTCGGTCCGCACAGATGGGATATTCTCGCGCGAGGACTTCACCTATGACCACGCAGGTGGCGTGTATCGCTGTCCTGGCGGCAAGGTACTCACCACGACCGGAGCGCTGGTGAACGATGGCGCCACGATGCTTTACATGGCCAGCAAGCGCGATTGCGATCGGTGCGCACTGAAGTCCCGGTGTTGCCCAAGCAGCCCTCACGGAGGGTGCCGGGCTCAATCTAAGAGGGCGCTCGCGACATGGTCCGCCAGATCGCAAGGTCGTGGGAAGGAGGCACCTCGCGTCGGCTCCGCAAAAAGATCGAGATGCTGTTCGCGCACCTCAAGCGCATTCTCAAGCTCGACCGTCTAAGTTGACGAGGTCCAAAAGGTGCTCGTGATGAGTTCACCCTCGCAGCCACCGCCCGGAACCTTCGTAAGATGGCCAAGCTGATCCCGACGCAATCACTCAAACCCGCATAACGGCCGGTGGGCCCCATCGGCGCTGGCGCCAATACATCAGGACTACTGCCGCCTTTTTCATCGGAATCGGCCCAGAGGCGAAGTGTCCGCACGCCTCGTCGAGGCCCGGATAGCGAGGTGTATCGGACCCGATCTACTCACATCGAGTTCTTCGCCATACCCTGAGCGGAATTTTTCAATTGGGGCCCGCGCGC
Source organism: Bradyrhizobium sp. UFLA05-108 (assembly GCF_059803455.1). Taxonomy (NCBI): domain Bacteria; kingdom Pseudomonadati; phylum Pseudomonadota; class Alphaproteobacteria; order Hyphomicrobiales; family Nitrobacteraceae; genus Bradyrhizobium; species Bradyrhizobium sp. UFLA05-108. The sequence continues at coordinate 20,407 of NZ_JBANAZ010000103.1, forward strand.
GAGACGTTTGATGGTCTTCGCGGCGCAATGCGGGATAACGGAGAGCGCCAGATGCTCGTTCCTTTCGATTCCTAATCCGACCTCCCGCGACGATGACCTTTATCCCGTCCGAGGATAGTCGCGCTTTAGCTGCACCCCCTTAGGCAAGGTGCTCTCGAACTTGTCGAGAGCCTGGACGATCTCAGCGACATCGTCTGCCTTACGCGCAAAGAAAACGAAGCCGCTGTCGGAATTCTCGGTACTGCTCCCGTTGCGTGACAAGGTCGCGATCTTAATCCAATGCTGAGGAACCATCCCAGGTGTCATGATCGCAAGTCCAATTCCGTGACGTTCCATGAGAACATCCATCCAGTCAAGTGAGTGCTCCGTCATGCGCGCTATACGTGCGGACTCGGAGCCCAGGCCGGACAGATCCAGCACATATTGGGAATTGCCGTAGTTGACGTAGCCAAGTTGGTTAACGGCGACAGGCTTGCGGTAGAAATCCGTGACGAATCTGTGGAGTTGGGCGCCGCCAAGATATTCGCTGCGCGCCAAGTGAATCGCGAAGGCAAACTGCGTGGCATATCCGGCAAAGATCATCGTGAGAGCTGCGCAGAAGATCGCCACGCCTCGCCAGGACGCATTCGTGCACCACTTAGAGAGCGCCTCGCCGAAGATAATGGCGAGGCCGCACACATTGAGAACAAGCACGTAAATTTCGTAACGGTGTGGAACCCAGCCTAGCTTGCCGCCCGTTATTTGCGCTAGCGAAACGAAGGTAATGAAGGCAAGCGTCGCCAGCTTGACCTGGTCCGATTTCGTGATCGGGCGACATTGAAGTTCCCGCATTACCCCTCCCAGCCAAACTACGCCAAGAGCAATTCCCGCAAGGATCTGCGCAGCTCCAAAACTGTTCAGATTGGAGTAGACGTTCTTGGCCAGAGCAACGCCGACTGCCACCAAACCGCTGTGATCGGCGACCGCTGCACTAGACCAATCCGAACGGGCCAAAATCGAACTTGGTAACAGGGGCAGACCGAGCAAATGCAAAAATGCGGAATAACCCGCAACCAACAGCACACCAATTGCCAGGATTGCCAACGCATAGCCATAGCGACGGAACGCGATGAAAATCAGTGTGTCTGCGACCAGCATCCCCGCCGCCTCAAAGCGTATGATCGGTTGAACAATGATACAGACAAACCACCACCAATCGCAGCGGCCATATCTCACGAATCGCACCAGACCGAGCAGATAGGCGACAGACATTGCGACATGCAGCGAATGTTCAAGACCGGTCAGCGCCAAGCCTGGCAGGTTGAGTGCGACGGCAATAACGGCCGCCAATACAAACAAGTACTGGGTCGAAAGGCGCGCCAGCGGTATCTGGCACTCCTTGGCGAGGCGTACGGCAAGAACACCTGTAGCCACCGTCGATGCAACGTTGACGAGAAGCGGAAGGAGTGCGCCCAGGCCCAGAAAGCGCAACGCAGACAGCAGAAAGGGAAAAATGATCGTCGAACTGGGCGCCGAATGTTCTCCGGCGAAGAGTCCGTAATTTCCAAGTGCAATCTGGTCGGCAAGGGCAAGGTGCGTGTAGGGGGCCTCAAGGCTGTATGCGAAATGCCCGCCGGTGACAATGAAAACGAGAGCGATCTGGACACCCAGCACCGTGGAGATACCCAATGTCACGGCGAACCAAGTTCCTCGGGCTACGAAATCATCCTTTGTTGCAAGATCGCCGAGACGTCGTTCGCGTCTCTCCTTTCGCGGAAGGGCACGCGGAGGTTTGGCAACGACAAAATTGTCCATGAGGTCGCTTCCGAATTCTCGACACGTCACGTAAAGCGGCATGCGATCTATCACTTACCGCGAATCAAATCCTGTAAGCAGCCAACTCCGCCCAACGACCGTCCAATCGAGTCAGTGAGCTCCTCAGATCGCGCTAATCAGAATTCCACAAATCATCACGAATGCGAGCAGACTGTTTTTGTCCCTGAGGGCGAACAATATCGGGTCATCATCCAACTCCCGTCGGTGCGCCAGCATAAGGAGTCGGCCGAACCAATAGATGAGAATCGGACAAATTAACCAGAGATAGTGGGCATGCCGATAAAGATGGTGGACTGTATCCGACGAAATGTAGAGAGCAAACACCGTGACCGCGTTGAACGACGCCGCTGCCATCAGCGCAGCGACAGCGCCCAAATCCGACTTACGGTAGTTCCTATTCGACATCTCCGGCAAATCGGCCTCGATCCTAGCCGTCAATTCCACGTAACGTTTCACCAACGCGAGCGCCACAAAGACAAACATCGAGAATCCGAGCAGCCATTCCGATAGGGGAACAACGATTGCGACAGCGCCGCCTACTACTCGAATTGTGTAGAGTCCAGCCAGCACGATCACGTCGACAAGCATTTTGCGCTTGAGCACGAGCGAATAGGCCGTCGTAACCAGCAGATACAAGGCGATTACCGCCGCAAAATGCATTGAGACCGAGATGGCGAGGCTGATAGCCGTCATAGTCAGCAGCGCAGCAACAATCAGCGCGCGCGACGCTGATAGCGTGCCTGCGGCAAGAGGTCTGTGCTTCTTGTGGACATGCGCTCGATCAGCGTCGATATCGACAAGATCATTGATGATATACGCGCCGGAGGCGATAAGCGAGAACGAGACGAAGGCCAGTATCGCGTAAAGGAGGGAATTCGGGTCGATCCGTTGAGCAGTCACCATCGGAACGAATATCAGAAAATTTTTCGTCCATTGATGCACTCTCATCAACTTCAGCCAATTGCGCATCTGCCCCGGCGAAACGGGCCAGAGTACCTGCTCTGATTCGGTTGGTATGAAGCATTCGAAGCTATTGCGCCCCAAGGCATCATCGATTTGCTGCCGAAGGACTGACGCGGACATTCGCTCGTCACTATTCGAGGCGAACACGCCGGCAAACAGGCCGAGATGGTTGGCCACGGCGCGCACGTAACGCTCGTTCGAGGATGAGACCAGATAGACTGTCCTGTTCTTGGCAACCGCTCGTCGAACGCGATCGAGAGCAACTTCGTTGTAGGGCAGAAGGGAGGCGTCTATGGATGCTGCATTGGCGATGTAGGAGTCGACGGAGGCTCTCCCACGCAGAAGACGCAACGCGAACTGTCCGATACTTGCCGGATCTCGCGTAAGAAGCACAAACGCCGACTGAAGGGAAAAGTCGACGTTGAGGAGAATATCTTCGAGATCGACGATTAGGGCCTTGCCCTCTGGATGACTTGCCCTGACTGGGCCGATCGCGTCGGCGGATGACTGCGATGAGCTAATATACATGAGGCTCCCCATAGCTTCGCTGCAAACTCGCACCCGCCCGCGCACGATGGAATCGCTGCCCGGCAAGAGAAAGCTACTGAGGTGGGCTGAGGCCGCGCCTTAACAAATGCAAATCGAGTAAGGAAAAGTCGGCAAAATTCGAGTCGGTTCCTCGGTGCAAAAGTGGACATTGCGTTTCACCTTGTCGGCGACATCTTTGGTCTGGAAAACGGCGACGTACACCGCTTCACGGCGAAAGCGATCGTCGAGACGATTAAGCGCCAAAGCCTCGAAACGGTTGCCGACAGCGATGCGGCCGTGACGCATAACTTGCTCCGCATGACCACCAACGCCCTCCAGCACGCTGAGGATCACATGCTTCTTCCGGGCCGCAAAGATGCAGTCGAAAGAGTTGCGGCGTACCTCCTCGAAATGGACAACCGAGTTACTGGCGCTGCCAACATAACACTCCCGATGCCACGGCGGGACATCGCTGACTACCTCGGCCTGACCCTCGAAACTGTATCTCGCGCATTGTCACGATCGCGTCGAGCGGGAGTCCTCGAGTTCGTTGGCAACACGCAACGCGAGGTCAGGCTTCTCGACCGCAAGCGCCTCCTTGCGTTCGACTGGCAGAGTTAGCGCGCCGGTCAGGCGAGCGCCTTATTCCCCACAAGGATTGAAACTTCCTGCTTGCTCGTGGTCGCGAGACAGAGTTCATATGCGCGCGTGCCAGAAGATAAGTTTTTGCGTGCTCGTTACCAATCGGGAACAACTGGAATTCGGACCGCCTCGGTGCAAAAGTGCACGTTTGCGCTCTGGTGTTCGCGCTAGGCTCAGCTTGCAGGACGCTGCCGCGCGTTCTGTCCGAAGGGCCGCTAGCCTGCCCGGCGCGAAGCCGGGGCTAGCGGCTCCGTAGGCGGGCGGCAAATGGGCCACGCCTGCTCAGTTTCATTCAACGTCTCCGCTCGGGCGATCTCGGGATTGCCGAATTCCGGCACAACTTGCCGTTAGGCTGGCCTTATCATGTGCTACTGTCTCTCCTACGGGCAATGATCTGGCGTTTGCGATAGTCGTGGTTACAGTGGGCAGCATGACGCCGCTGCTAACGGCCATGGCCGTATTCATGCGGTAACTTGCCGGGGCATGATGGGACGATGCTTTAGCGATGCGCAGTCGCGTGATCATCGCAGCCGATTATCGGGAT
>NZ_JBANAZ010000104.1:0-23430 GCF_059803455.1 Bradyrhizobium sp. UFLA05-108
GACACAGCCGCTCGGCCGCATCGCCGCTGACGCCAATACATCGGATTACTGCCGCCCTTTTTCAACGGAATCGGCCCATCCGCGAAGTGGCGCGGCTCGTCGAGGTTCGGACACGGCGCAATAGCGGACCATATTTGTTCAAGCGAGTTCTTCGCATTTGCCTCCTGAGTGGGCCAGCGCCAATTAGGTGGTCGCAGGGTGGGCAACAACAAACCGCGCGTTTCACGTCATCGTTCCCGGCATGAAGCAGCGAACACTCACACCCATCGGGCCGTACAGCGGCCAGACCAGCGCCACGCTAGCCCTGTTCGGCTCGTCGATGACGGCGTCGTCGGGCACGTAAACCCACTCGGTTTCGACATTGGTGGCGCCGACCATCGCGCGCCGAAAGCCCACGGACGTCGTCGGCACGCGGACGCGGTAACGGTTGCCGCTAATCTCCCAGTCTACCTCGGACAAATGCATTGCTTCGCTACCATCGCAGCATAGATCTCCCTTTCCGTCACGAAGCTTCTCGAACCACTTCGACAGATCGGCCCGATTGTGATCGTGCGCGAGCGCGGCGCCGGCCCATACGATCAGCGCGAGGGCGAATAGATTAGAGAGCATCGACGTTAATCCAAATCGTCAGACAACCAATCGGCCCAAATGAGGATCTGTTGCCGGATCAGCTCAAGGGCACCGCACTGCAATGATTCTCGAACATCACTCGGAGGCGCATAACCTCTGAAATAGGATTTGTTTTCTTTGCGAACTCTTGTCTCGCCAGTCCAACAGTCGCTGGGGGACACTCCGCTGAAGCCTGAGCCATCTTCGGCAACTATGGGCGATAGCGTTTGACAGTGAGACCAACAGTGGTCAGTGCCAGCACCTCGGCCGTCGCATGAGGTACTGTCAAGCGCGGTGTCAAGATCGCGATTTGAGTTGGAGAAGCAGGCATGCCAGCCAAGGTCAGCGTGGGAACGGCTGGCCGTTCCTCAACATTCACCGACCCCATCACCCCAACCTGGTGCTGCGAAATCGGAAACCCCATCATTTCAAACGTTGGCAGCTCTGCGGCCGATGCCCCGGCAGTTGTGACAATGGTAACAATGCCTGCGATTAGCCCAAAACGTGTCATGCTAAATTCTCCCCTAGAGAAATTGATACCCACTACATTTCTGTTGATGAAGTGGAGCCCTAGTTCGCCGTCGTGGGCGGGTCGGGGACAGGGAATTGTTCTTCGTTTGTTGTATTTTTGAATACCAGAGGGAAGGCGCAAAGGCTGCCTACGATGGTGGTGCATCGCCTCTGGATAAAGAAATCGCAAACTTCCGCATTGAACTTAGCGCCGTTGGCTGCGGCCTAATACCAACCTCTTCACACCGCAAGCTCGCGATGAAAGCGCACTGCCGATGAGAAACACGAATGCAATCGAAGATCGAATTGCCCTCTTGTTAGCAGCTTTCTGTTTCAGCAAGATTTCGTTCTTCAATCAAAGAGAGAGGTCTCGCGGCAAAAAAATCCAACCACAACGCGAAATGATTTATCTGGAGGTGCAATCACCGTTGGGTGCAATCCGCTTCCGCACCAGAGACGCGTTGGACGGCGTCGTTCGCGGAGATAAAGGCGATTCGCGCATCGTCACGACCAAAACGATCCGATGCGAGAACATCGGCGGCCTGCAACGATTGGTGACAACGGCCGCGTCCAACCTATCCGTTCGCGCACAACCAAGACCCGAACCTGACGACGGGTGCGTCCAATGACCGCGCCACTTGAACCCTGGTGTCCGCATCGCAGACCTAACAGCAGCCGGGAATTTTAGGAGCCGCCCAGCTCGTCTGGAGTCGGCGCAACATGTGAAGTTGTTCACATCAGAAACCCGGGCGATTTGAACTAAGTCATTTCGGAAGTCGTGGCGCAGATCTCTTTTTAAGGAGATTGCAGTGACGAAGATATTCTTGATGACCACTATCAGGGCTTTGATCGCGCTGCTGGTTTGGCACTGCGCGGCGCACGCGCATGATCATAGCCGCCCCGAACTCAACGGCTGGTTCGAGAGCCTCAAGAGTACCAAGGGGCCATGCTGTTCCGACGCCGACGGCACGGCGCTATCCGACGCCGATTGGGACGTGAAGGACGGTCACTACCGCGTGCGCATCAGGAGCCAATGGTGGGACGTGCCGGAAGAGGCCGTGATCAAGGAGCCGAACCGCGCAGGTCACACGATGGTCTGGCCCATCTACTATTGGGCGCTCGGCAACCTGCTGCGGATCGACATCCGTTGCTTCATCCCCGGGGCCATGATGTGACCGACACAGCGCTTTCGAACAAAAGCCCGTCCCGCACTCGGTAGAGCGCGAAGATGGTGGCTTGATTTGGTGGTGAGGCTCGCGCCTGGGGACATCAGCCCCCGACCTATTCAACCTCGATCAATCGCTGCTTGGTGACCCGCAAATTGCGCACGTAATAGCCTTGCCTCTGAACGGCCGACTTGATCTCGTCGCTGATTTTGAGAACCCTTCTTCTGCTCTTGCGCCATTTATTTGGCGAGCACAGTACAGGTATCGCAGAACCGGTGCTTAGAACGAGCAAGTCGCGCTTATCGTTGCGATAGACATCAAACACTTTTCGCCCCCGTTGATCATATTGAAATAGACATGAAATGTGTTTCGGTCTTCTACATCGACCAGCTTACTATCTCGAATGGCTCTGCGGGTTGTAAATGTGCAACGCCCGCCATTTACTGCTCACCACGTTCCGGGTTGGGAACGAACTGATACAGATTGGGCGGATTACCTTGGGGATGCCCTTCAGATGCAAGAAGATGACACCTGCAAACGAATTCTTGGACCGATTTGGGAGCGGCCCATTCTAAAGCGAGATGCGCAGGGCATCCACGGAACGCTTCACTGCGAATATGAAGACAGGCGACATCATCTGCCGGCAACGAAGCGGGAAGTAGACTGGAACGAGAGCGCGATCAATTCTGCGCAGCGGCGGTTGTTTGCTAGCAAGCGCTGACGTCCCGGAAGCTTCCTCTTCAGCAGCGAGGCCGCGAGATAGCTGCCGAGGTAGTCCCCGGAGGTACCAGGTTGCCGGCTCCCACCGCGCCGCAAGCTGCTTGATCTGCTCGAAACCAAGGATCGACTGCGACACTTTGCCATTTCGGATCATGATCGCCACATCGAGATCTTTGGGCAGCAACGCCGTCCCTCTCGGGACCGCAGAGCGCAGTCTCATCACTCCGTGGTTGGCCAAGACAACAATCTCTTAGGGGTCTAAGACTGCGGGCATTGTCCGTCCCCGTGCTGGCCGCAAGCCAGCAACCAGCTGCTGATGATTTTCCACTTGTCTCGCCCCCTCGCTTGGAATTTCAGGAGCGGAGAGCGCTTGTCCTCTAGTTCGCAAAAGAACCTCAACGTATCGCGGGCGGTGGCTGCCCCGCGATCGATGGAGTGAGTCTGAAGCCAACGCCGCCATTCGCGGGTAATCAGCAGTTTGCGTTGGGTTTGGTAAGTCGACGCGCGTCTTCGTCCCATGAGGCAGCCCCCCGAAGGTCTTCGGTTAGTCGCGCTGGCTTTGTTAGAGATCTGTATTCGAGAGCGTTGGACAAGCATCCAGACGGTACCGGGCATCCGCCGCGCCGATGGCACCATCGAACCCGCGATATGAAGGAGAGACCTTAAGGCTTTCTAAATCGGGATATGACGCTGGTCTGACGTGTTTTCGTTTGATTGCTTCATGGCAGGCGCCGAGGGACCACAACAGCTTGTCGGAATTCGAAGAACTGCATACGACGCCCTAGGCTCGCCGCATCAGCTTGAGCGAAGCAGCAAGGCGCAGGCTGCGCTTGCCTGCGAGCGCGACGCCTTCGAGCTCGCCGCTGTCCGCCGTGCAGCTCCCGGAGAAGCCGATCCCGACTTCATAGCCGCCGAACACCGCGTTCTCGCCCTTCGCCGGCGTATGTTCCTGGTTGAGCATCTCGCCCTTCCAGCGGCCGTCCACCGAGGCGTACGAACCGAGGTAGTAGAAGAAGGCATCGCCGCCGAGGATGCGGCCGTCCATCAGCAGCATGCCCCCCGAGAGGCCGGCGTCGATGCCGTCGAGCGCGAAGATGGATCGCGTAGAGCCCGTTCGCGATACCGCCTGCTCCGACAATGCCCCGTGGTGGCAACGCATCGTCATCGAGCCGCGTAAGCTCGGCCCAGAACATCGCGCCCGGTACCGGAGCGGCCTCTCCTTCGAAGCGGATGCCATTGCTGTTGGTCCGGCCGCGCACGCTGATGGCGGCACGTCAGTGCCCATCAGCGGCCTGTAGTAGGGATCGTTGTTATGACGCTCGGTGATCACCTCTCCGATGATTTCACCGCCACGCTCCTCATAGGTGCTGAGATGCGCAAAGGCGGAATTGCCGCCCAGCAGCTTGCCGTTGTGCATGCACATGATGCTGCGGCCGAACGCATCGTTGACGCCGTATTCAACTTTGTAGAGCCAGTTCAGCAACGAAGGAAATGCCGGAAAGCCATTTCGAGTAACAGGCTACCTAGCACCGCCGCCCTGCCGAGACCATCCGGTTTATCGTCACGGGGCGAAATCGATTGCCGCAGCTCTCGTTGACGTCTGCTCAGTGGCGCTCAGCGGGCTGGATTTGCTCAGGTTGAGTTCTTCGCCTGCTTACCCAGAGCCGACTTCGATCCCTCACCGCTCGCCGGACACCCGCAAATAACCGTCGGATAAATCAGTCGGTCGGCGCGTTCGCGACCGGTCGCCGCGCGACGAGAATATTGGCAATACACTTTCCCACCTGCAACCAAGCCAAGCGGGCGACGTGAGCTGGAATCCGACCTAGGGCACGTTAACTGCTGGCATGGATGCGGTCGGGCGCGGCACGAAATCTGTTTGATGCTGGCCTCGTGTGGCCAACATGATCGAAAACGCTACAAAGAGAATGAGAAGCCCTCGCATCATTCATCCTCAAATTAGGGCATAGCCGACATAACGGCGAGTGCTGCCTCGCCGTTTCCCGGACCGCCCGACGCAAAATAGAGCGCAGCAAGCGCGATTAGCCCGAGGATGGCATAGCCAGCAGTGATCCATCTGTCGTAGTCTCGTGTCGCCTGAACCGATGGCGCGGTATGAATATAGTCCACGGTTGCCATGACCTGACTCCTTCGAGTTTGGCGCGATGGACGCGCTGAGATGACGGCAAATGCCCCACTTGTAAAATGCATCAGGCGTTACTGGTTGGATCGACTCTCTTCGCGCAAGGTGGCATGCTGTTCCATGCCGCCTGACGTGGTTATGACCTGGTGGACACCAATCACGGTCGCGCCAACCAAGAACAAGCTGGCATAGAAGGCCAGCACGGCTTTCGCCCAACGCTTGTGAGTGGTCCTGTCTTCGTGAGTGTTCGCGGCTGGTTCGTTCAGCAAAAAGCCATTGGTAACATGTGCGGAATCCTCACTGAAATAATCCATAGGAAAGCTCCTTGGAATTTGTTCGGTCAGTCTATTTCCACGACGCATTGCTCCCAATTTCCGGACTCGGAAAAGCAATTCACCCGCAGGACTCCTGCTTCGCGCAAATTTCCGTCCTCAGCTTAGCGCCGGCCCCGGACGCACTATGTGAAGCTGTTCACTGTGGGGCATGCAAATCCTTCAAAGGGCACGCAAGGCTTGTAGCTCGCGGTCCGCAGGTTGGCCCCCTGCCGACTAACACGAAAGCCGCTCGAGTGTCGGGCCCTTTGGGATAGACACGACATCAGTCCGCGCCCTCCAAAGACCGCCGCTTATGACTCTTATCGGAAGTCCGTAGGCACAATCTGACCGTCCGCCGTTGGCAGGTATCGCAGCCAATCGCCGGGTCGCATGCCTCGCGGATCAATACCGCGGTGTGAGGCCACATAGTCGATCTCGCCGCGAGTGATGCCGATATCCACGAGCTCCCTGTCACTTAAATCAGACAAAGTGCGGCTCTTTTCCTTTCAGGGCGTAAGTCGTGTTGCGGCTGCCTCGAGCGAGTCGGCTCCATCAGGCCGCACGAACAGAAAATGAGACGCCACCCAAATTTGTGTGTCAGCACGGCCATCTTGGCCGATGAGGATGAGTCCTGCTCCGCCATTGGCTACTGTTAGAATGACAGGCTCGCCCTTCCATGTCTTGATTGGCTCCATTCCGATGATGAGAAATTCACCAATCGGTTGATCAAAATATTGAAGTCGCAATTGTGGCGCGACCTCTGCTGCCGCGAGTCCGAAACCCAGCAGTTGAGCGCGGGCATAAATTTCGGCGAGCGGTACAGTACCGGTTCGAAAGCCGAGATCGGCCGCCGATACTGCAAAGAGATTCACATTTCTTGTAGTGGTACTAAGAGCAAAAGCTGGTCGAGCGAGAATATCCCCGGCCGCGTCTCCGATCCCACAACCGGCTGCATGCAACGCGTTAGTGAGGGCTAAGGGATCCGCGAAGGTGCCTACTTTGATTGTCTTCCACACCGAAGCTTCGGCGGCAGATCTGATTGGACTTCTTGGGGTACTCGTTAATGGAGTTCTCTCGGACCTCAGTCGGCTCGACAGGACGTCCCGCGCAGTGCATTGCGCGCGAGCTTCGCTTGCGAACAAAGCTATCCACGCGGTGAAGAACATCGCAACAATGAGGGTGCTACGGCGCCATCCTATCGAACAATGCGCCAGGGCATATTTGCACGGCGTGTTCGGCTTCATGGCAATCTAACCTCTCGAAAGGCCAAATTGAAAACAAACTTGCGGTCACGCTGCGGCCACACGGCCTCACCAGATGTGAGCCGCTCACATCCGCATAAATCTTTCTCGTGTCGATACGTCACCCACTGGCTCTTAGCGAACCCGCACAACAACAGTTGTGACTAGAAAGAGACCCGCCTCCGAGTCATTGGGAAGAACGGAGGGTAGTGCGTCAAAGCAACCATGCCCAACGTACTTTGAAATGTGTCCGAGGGCGGGGCAATAGCACTCAAGCATTCCAATTTCAGTATTCCGATCTTCAAATCAACGGCCGGCAGTCCGCAACCCCACTGACCGTTCACGTCGGATCCCCAAGGGGGATCTAGCGCAGCTCTACTCTAGCATCATTGAAACCACTGAGCCAGAGGCCGGGAAAAAGTGGTAATGAGGTCCGGCACGTGCTACAAAAGATGTAAATTCGATCGAGAGATAGAGCCATCACGACCGACTCCTCCCAAGGGAGATTTTGGCATCACGACTTTCGCAATCACTGCAGCCGTAATTTGCTCGCCACCACGTGAACCAGCTCACATCGACATCCATCACAGGTGAATGAGACTAGCAGGTCAATGGTTCAATTTCTTGGACTCATGCGCACGACCTAAAAGCAAGTCAGTGCGTGAACTGCAAATCACGGATACCGACAGTATTTTGTCACAGCATTTGATCCCGACGTCTTATCAAGGCTGGAGATCCCCATGTCCACGGACGCAGCCGAATTCGCATCGCATCGATTCTCAACACGCGAGCTTCCGGAGCGGATGAGAGTCGCTTTATGGCGAGAGAACTTTGGGCGAGGCATAGTCCACGTCGATATCGAGCCTCTGTCGGACGTTCCGTTTCAGGCCGATGCAACGTTGCAAGCGGTCCGAGGGTTGCGCAGGCTCGCACTGAAGGGCTCCCCCATGCAATTCAAGCGCTTGCGAGCGAGCATGGCTGATGGTGACGACTCGATCGGAATCATCGTCTGCTCTCCTGGCAGAAGCCTGCTGTCGCAGCGCTACCGGGAAATTGAGCTTCGCACCGGCGGCGCAGTCGCAATTCTGCATTCGGAGCCCGCCACCGTCACCTATGTCGACGGATTGCTATTCGGTCTGGCCGTGCCCCGCGAAGCGCTTGCAGAGCGTGTGCCGAATGTCGAAAGCCTCGCGATGCGACCGATCCCTCATCGAACTGAAGCGCTCCGACTCCTCATGGCTTATCTACAGTCGGCATTCAAGGACGGGGCTCTGGCCACCCCCGGGCTGCGTGATGCGGTCCTGGCTCACATCCATGACCTCGTTGCGCTCGCGATCAGCGAGTGCACTCCCTTAGGCGAGAGCACTGTGAGCGGGGTCGTGGCCGCGCGCCACAGCGCCATCCTCGACCACATCGCTGCACACTTTCAGGAGCCAGAGCTTAGCGTCGAGATGGTAGCCCACAGCCAAGGCATCTCACCTCGGTATCTGCAGCGCCTGATCGCGCTATCAGGATCATCGTTTACCGGGTACGTGAACGAGTTACGTCTCCAACGGGCGCTCAAGCTGCTGACCGAGTCCCAGGCATGCATGCAGCGAATTTCCGACATCGCGTTAGAGGTCGGCTTTTCGGATGTTTCGCATTTCAATCGATTGTTCAGGGCGCGCTTCGGCGATTCGCCCCGTGGCGTGCGTTGCGCCGGAAGCTGTGCCAGATGACCTCGACCCCCGCGAGTGCCGCTCCGATGATGCCATCATGCCCCTGATTTGCCCGACGCGTCAACGTATTTCGTTAAATCCGCAACCCATCGCACCGTCCCATGCGGCTACTTTGCATGGGGTTGTTTTCGATTTTTTTGTGTTGGGTCCGGGAAGGCGTTCTAGTGCCGCTTGAAATACTGCACCTCGCGCTCGTGCTTCTCGGCCGCCGCGCGGCTCTTGAACGTTCCGAGGTTGCGGCGCTTGCCGGTCTTCGGGTTCACCTTGCGCGAATAAAGACGATATTCGCCGGACGCCAGTTTGCGGATCATGTCGCGACTCCTGTTCGTTTCGGTCTCAACGACCGGGACGCGAACCGGGTTCCTTCACAGCTTGTCTGGCGAGAACTACTGATTTCCGGAGCGGTTCAGAAGCAAAGCGTGGTGACGAGCTGGCCTTGCTTGTTCTTGATCGCATACGGACAGCGGATACGTTCCAGCGCCTTCTTGGCGTCTTCATCGCCCAGCGCTGCCGCACGCTCATAATAGGCCTTCGCAGCAGTCGCATCCTTCGGACCGCCGCGGCCTTCCTGCGCGAACGCGCCCATCCGCTCGAGCGCGCCCGGGTGGTTTTGCGCGGCCGCCTTCTCGAACAGTGCGCGCGCTGCGACGTCGTCCTTTTGACCGCCATCACCGCTCGCGAGCATCAGGCCGAGCTGATATTGCGCCTCCGCGTTGGTCTCGGCGGCCTTGCCGAGCAGCTCGCGCGCCCGCGCCGGGTCGGCCGGAGCTGCCCCGGGCGAACCGCCAAGCGCGGCAAGATTGCTGACGCCGCGGGGATTGCCGGCCTGGGCCGCCTTCTCGAACAGCTTTCGCGCCTGCGCCTCGTCTTTGGCGACGCCTGCGCCGGTGCCGTAGAGCACGCCGAGCTCGACCATCGCCGCACTCGAGCCCTTGTCGGCCGCCTTGCGCCAGGTTGCCATCGCTTCCGCCATCTGCCGATTGGCGGCGTAGGCGCGCCCGAGCTCGTACATCGCGCGGCGCGAGCCGCCTGCCGCCGTCCTGCAGAACTTGATCGCGGTCGCGATGTCGGCGGCTGCAAGCTCGGTTACTCCCTTCACGTCGGCCGGTTTGTCGGGATCGCTGGGATCGGCCGCCAGCCGATCGCACAGCACGAGATCGGCCGACTGCGCATATGCAGCAAGCGGTGTCGCGAAGGTCAGGAGAATGGCGCAGAGAGCTTTCCGCATGGCCGGCAGGTTGCGTCCGGGCATTGGCGAATTCAAGGCTCGAGGCCCGACTCTCGCAACACAGGCGCAACCTCGGGCGAAGCCAGGTAGCGCAACAGCCGATCGGCTGCCTCGGCATTCGTCGCCGTCGTCGTGCGGCCAGCCGAGAACAGCGCCGGCGTCTGCAAGTCCTGCGGGATCGGTCCGACCACTTCGATGCCTGCGACCTGCTTCAACTCGCTGATCTGCTGCACGGCGAGATCGGCCTCGCCGCTGACCAGCCGCTCAGCGGTAAAGCCCTGCTGCACGATGGTCGCCTTGGCGTTGATCTCGCTTGCAATGCGCATCCGAATAATCAGCTCGGCAAAGTAGATCCCGCTCGCGCCTAGCCGCGAGTAGGCGACGGAGCGCGCCGCAAGCAGCGTCTTGCGCAGCGCGCCTTCGCTCGCGATGTCCGGATGAGCCTGCCCCGCTGCCACGGCGATGCCGACATAGGAGCGCGCGAGGTCGGCGGCGCTTTGCGCCACCACGCGGCCCTCGGCGATGACCTCGTCGAGGCCTTCGCGCGTCAGGATCACGAGATCGGCGGCCTCGCCGTCCCGTAAGCGCTTGAGCAATGCCTGCGTCGGCGCGAAGTCGGCGTCGATGTGGACACCCGTCGCGGCTTCGTAGGCGGCGGACAGGTTGCGCATCGCCCCCATCAGGCCGAGCGTCGAGAGCATGCGAACGGTATTTTCCATGGTTCTCCAAAACATCCAATCAGGCGCGATGCATCAGCTTCAGCGCCGCGGTCAACCGCAGGCTGCGTTTGCCGGCGAGCGCGGTCGCTTCCAGCACCGCCTGCTCGTCGTCATAGGTGCCGGAGAAGCCGATGCCGACCTCACGGCCGCCGAACACGGGATTTTCATCGCGGACCGGCGTATGCTCCTGGTTCAGGATCTGGCCCTTCCAGCGGCCATTCGCCGCCGTGTAGCTGCCGAGATAGTAGAACGAGGCATCGCCGCCGAGAATGCGCCCGCGGTTGAGCAGCATGACGCCGGTGAGGCCCCCTTCGATGCCATCCAGCATCCGAAGATGGATCGAGTAGAGACCGTTGGCGATGCCGCCCTCCCCGACGCCGCCAGCGATCGGCACCTCGTCCTCCCTGATCGGCATCATCACCGACTGGAATGGCACTCCCGGCAATTCCTTCAGCTCGCCCTTGAAATGATAGAGATCGCCGTCCGGCCAGCCCTTCGCGATCAGGGTCGCATCATCAGTGCCGGCCATCGCGCGATAGTTCGGATCGGGATTGTGGCGCACGGTCTTGATGACGATGGCGACCTCCTCGCCCGCCTTCTCGTAAGTGCCGATATGGGCAAAGGCCGAGTTGCCGCCCAGCATCCTGCCGTCGCCGACATGCATGACGCTGCGGCCAACAGCTTCGCCGAGCTGAAACCGTACCTTGTAGAAACCTTCCAACACCAGCCGTGTCCCCGGCCTGCGCGCATCCGAGGCGGAGTGTACCCCGCTTTCGTCCGCGGGGGACAAGTTTCGTTACCCCAGCCGCAGTGCGCGATATCGCCAACTGTCATCAAAATGCAAAAATCCGCCGAAGCCTCTCGGCCTCGGCGGATTTGAGAGCCAACCCGGACCAAGCCCCCAAGGTCCGGGCCGGTAGGATCTAGGCGGCCGCCTTCTTGTCGGTCGGAACGGACGAGATCGTCTTCAGGATCTGCGAAGCGATCTGGTATGGGTCGCCTTGCGAGTTCGGACGACGGTCTTCCAGATAGCCCTTGTAGCCGTTGTTGACGAAGGAGTGCGGAACGCGGATCGAAGCACCGCGGTCAGCCACGCCGTAGCTGAACTTGTTCCAGGGCGCGGTCTCGTGCTTGCCGGTCAGACGCTTGTCGTTGTCCGGGCCGTAGACGGCGATGTGGTCCATCAGGTTCTTCTCGAACGCCGCCATCAGGGCCTCGAAGTACTCCTTGCCGCCGACTTCACGCATGTAGGCGGTCGAGAAGTTGGCGTGCATGCCCGAGCCGTTCCAGTCGGTATCGCCGAGCGGCTTGCAATGGAATTCGATGTCGATGCCGTACTTCTCGGTGAGGCGCAGCATCAGGTAGCGAGCCATCCACATCTGGTCGGCAGCGGTCTTGGAGCCCTTGCCGAAGATCTGGAATTCCCACTGGCCCTTCGCCACTTCGGCGTTGATGCCTTCATGGTTGATACCGGCGGCCAGGCAGAGGTCGAGATGCTCTTCCACGATCTTGCGGGCGACATCGCCAACGTTCGAGTAGCCGACGCCGGTGTAGTACGGCCCCTGCGGAGCCGGATAGCCGGCCGTTGGGAAGCCGAGCGGACGGCCGTCCTTGTAGAAGAAATATTCCTGCTCGAAGCCGAACCATGCGCCGGCGTCGTCGAGGATGGTGGCGCGCTTGTTGGACGCATGCGGGGTCTTGCCATCGGGCATCATGACTTCGCACATCACGAGCACGCCGTTGGTGCGGGCGCCATCCGGGAACACCGCGACCGGCTTCAGCACGCAATCGGAGCTGTGGCCTTCGGCCTGCTGGGTGGAGGAGCCGTCGAAGCCCCAGAGCGGAAGCTGCTCGAGCGTCGGGAACGACGCGAATTCCTTGATCTGAGTTTTGCCGCGCAAATTCGGAGTCGGCGTATATCCGTCGAGCCAGATGTACTCGAGCTTGTACTTGGTCATTGAGCCTCTCTGTAGATGATGCGAAAGGTGGGGACCGGTGGCCCCCGCACGTTGTACCCGGCCACCATCGGCCGGCGCTTTACAAGCATTTCGCATGCCAAAACGCCGCAGTGCGGGAGGTTTTCCACCACCAGCCGTCAGACTGCGAACCTCGCCGGCTATTCACAGGCGCGTGCGGCAAAGCAGCGCACCTTTACGTTACCCCGCACCGCAAAGAACCTGCAAAAAGCGCCCGATTTCACGGCATGCGCCGCACTGCACCCGGCCGCCGGCTAAAGCAGCGTCAATTGCTCGCAATTTTCGGGAAGTCCTTTGCCACCTCCCCGCAACCTTCGAGATGGCCCAAGCGTTGGTCACCGGGAACCTGCCTTGCACGATGCAGACGCTCGACTGCCCATAAATTAGGCCAACAATGATATCGTTTTCAGCACTTTGCATTTCGACGCACAGGGCCAATATGGGGTGACCCAGTAACCATAAGCGAACGAGTCGGGCGCACCATGGAGGTCAAGCGCTCCGGCTGAAGGAGATACCGCAATGATGAACAATAACTTGGGCCAAGGGTCGGCCACGATCTACCAATTCCCTGTCGGGGGCCGCGCGGCTTTCGGCGGTCGCCGGAGTAGTGAGGCCAGGGTGCCGGCTGATCATGTCTCGCCGCCCGTCGTCGAGACGATCTGCAGTGGTAGCTGGTATCACCAGGAGGCGATCGAGGAAGCCAAGCCGAAATGGGATCGCTGATGCCCGCGTTGCCTTCGGTACCGCCTCGCGCTCGCAAGCGTCCGGCGGAATTTTGAAAAAGGGTCGAAACGAGATCGTTTCGGCCCTTTTTTGATTCTCGTTCTGATTCTTGCGCTCAGCTCAGTGCGCAGGCTGTGACGGGCCGCTTGAGATGCTTCACCGTGGTGACGGTCTTGCCGATCTTGAGCGTGATCCCGGCGCCGGAGTAACGCGCGCCCGACAGTGTCAGCCGCTTGGCGAGCGGAATGGCGCCGCCGTCGATCTGCACGAAGGCGCGCCTGTCGTCCGCGTAGAATGCCACGATGAACTGCGTACCGTCAGCGCAACGATAGCCCTGAAACGTCTGCGCCACCGCGCCCGTCGCGCTCAAGGTTCCACCTGCCACCACGACGGCGACAGCCAAAATAATGGCCTGGTGCCGGTCCATGTTCGCCCCCTGTAATAGAGTTCAAGTATATCGCGCGAGCCGCGCAGCCGATTCCGCCGGCAACATAGCCCAGGCTGATCTTATGTCAGACTCCCCTGCCCGCCACCTCGCCTTGCAAGGCGCCAGCAATTTTCGCGACCTCGGTGGCTACCCGACCACCGACGGCCGGCAGACGCGCTGGCGGCACCTCTTCCGCTCCAATCATCTTGCCCTCCTCACCGAGACCGATGTCGAGATCGTCCGCGCCCTCGGCGTGCGGAGCGCCTTCGATTTCCGCGGCGTCGACGAGCGCGCGGACGCGCTGTGCGGCGTGCGCGAGATCACCACGCATTCGCTGCCGATCGAGCCGACGGTGGTGGCCGCACTCAAGGCGCGGATGGCCGAAGGCACGCTGACTGCACCGGCTGCGCTGGAGATCATGCGCGAGTCCTACCGCAATTATGTTCGCCACAACACGCACAGTTTTCGCGCGCTGTTCGGGCATCTCCTCGAAGACCGCGCTCCGCTCGTCATCCACTGCACGGCTGGCAAGGACCGCACCGGCTTCGCCTGCGCGCTGATCCTTCATGCGCTCGGCGTGCCTGACGATATCATCGCCGAAGACTATCTCCTGACGAACCAGTTCTATCGCCGCGATCCATCGGCAGCATCCGAACTGCCGCAGGACGTCCGCGACGCGATTGGCTCGGTAGAGGCCTCCTATCTCAACGCCGGCTTTGAAGCCGTGCGCGCAGACTATGGCGACCTCGAAACCTATTTGCGCAATGGACTCAAGCTCGGGGCCGCCGAGCGGACCGTTTTGAAGGAGCGCTATCTGCAAGCGTGAGCCACAGCGGCCCCTCTCAAGCCGTCAGGCCGGTCGCCTTGATGATGGCGTCCTTGAGAGCGAAAGAGATCTGCTGGGTGCTCCAGTCGCCCTGATGCAGCTTGTCAGGATCGCTCCTGTCTATCAATTGCTCGAACGACACGTTGTCCTGCACGTGCCAATGCCGCATGAGCGCCCATCGCTGAAACAGATTGACCTCGGCCTCATTGGCGGCATCGCGTATCAGCCGGACCATTTTGTCCGAGAGCTCGGCTCGATCATCCCAGAGCATCTTCGTCGTATACTGCGGATCAATCACCAGAACCTCGAAGCCGCGAGCGCGCAATTGCGCCAGGCCCTTCCTGATGTTCCCGGCAACGACGTCCACGTCGTATATGTCGTTGTGAAAGACCGCGTTCGTTCCAACCTGCCAGATGACCAGTGCCGGATCATCATGGAAAATATCGGCGTCGAAGCGTCCGAGTTCTTCGTTCGCCTCTTCTCCGCCCCGGCCCCGGTTGAGCACGTCAATCCGGATGTCCGGCCGGTGGACGACGTCCTTGAAATATTGTCGCAGATACATCTCGAGTCGATAAGGATACGGGACGACATCGCCTCGTCCGGCGGTCGAGGATGATCCCATGGCCACGATGCGCACCGGGCCTCTCCCGTCCAACGCCTGCCGAAGCCGCATCAGCGGGTATTTTAGATCGACGATCGCTGCGGGAAACTCGATGGTCGGCAAAACGTCAGACATGAAACGACCTCCTCCACGATCTAAAGTTGCATCTATAGCCCAGCCTTGAAGCTGCCGCCATTGCAAGTCCAATTCGCTCCGCGCAATAGTCGGCGCGCATTAAACCGACGGAGAGCATCGTGCAGGGAAAAGTCATTGTCGTGACCGGTGCGCTCGGGGCGCTGGGCCAGGTGGTGGCGGAGACGGCGCTGGCGCGCGGTGCGCGCGTCGCGGGCATCGATTACGCGCCTTCCCAGGCAGTCGCGACCGCACAGCTTATCGAGCTCGGCGGGGTCGATCTCTCGGACGAAGCGCAGGCGAAGACGGCGGTCTCGGCGGCGGCAAAACATTTCGGCCGGCTCGATGCACTGATCAACATCGCCGGCGGCTTTGCCTACGAGACCGTCGGCGACGGGGAGATCAAGACCTGGCAGCGCCTGTACGCGCTGAACGTGCTGACCGCGCTCAACACTTCGCGCGCTGCGCTCTCTCATCTCGCGGCCTCGAAGGCCGGCCGCATCGTCAATGTCGGTGCCATGGGCGCGCTCCAGGCCGGCTCCGGCATGGGCGCCTACGCAGCCTCGAAGGCCGGCGTGCACCGCCTCACCGAGGCGCTCGCCAACGAGTGGAAGGGCAAGGTCACGGTGAACGCCGTGTTGCCCTCGATCATCGACACCAAAGCCAACCGCACCAGCATGCCGGATGCTGATTTCTCGAAATGGGTGACTCCGCAAGAGCTCGCGGAGGTAATCCTGTTCCTCGCAAGCGATGCATCCAGCGCCGTCACAGGTGCGCTGATCCCGGTAAGCGGACGCGTTTAGTCCGACACCAGGAGCCGCCCTTGAAGTGGATGCTGTGCTTGCCGGCGGGCGCGATGCCTTCGCCATGGCCGGCGCTCCCGATCAAATGGCGCGAGAAGCGAGTCCGATCCGGGCTAGACTGACCGCAACTGATTCTCCGACGGAACAGCCTGTGGAAACCGCGCTTTATCTGCCCGTCAAACGCTTCCTCGAAGAGCTCGGCTTCGCCGTGAAGGGCGAGATCGGCGGCTGCGATCTCGTTGGCCTCAGCGCCGGCGATCCGCCTGTCGTGGTGATCGGCGAGCTCAAGCTCGCCTTCAATCTCGAGCTGATCTTGCAGGCTGTCGATCGCGCCCCGGCCGGCGACGAGATCTGGATCGCCGCAAAAATGTCCGCGCGCGGCAAGGGGCGCGAGAGCGATGCGCGCTATCGCAATCTCTGCCGCCGCCTCGGCTTCGGCATGCTTGGAGTCACCGAACGCGGCCAGGTCGAGGTGCTGGTGAAGCCGCCGACCGCGGCGCCGCGCCGTGAGCCGAAGAAGCGCTCGCGGCTCGTCGCCGAGCACCAGCGCCGCCAGGGCGATCCGGTCCTCGGCGGCAGCACGCGCGCACCCATCATGACTGCCTATCGCCAGCAGGCGTTGGCCTGTGCCTCAGCGCTCGCCGATGGCCCGCGGCCGGTGCGCGATCTGCGCGTGCGGTGTCCTGATGCCGGCAAGATTCTGCTGCACAACGTCTATGGCTGGTTCGCACGGGCCGAGCGGGGAATCTACGGATTGACCGAGGCCGGCCATGCAGCACTGAAGCGCTGGCCGCAGCCGAAGATCGCGCTCGACGCCAGTCAACCGTCACCGCCCTGACATCACACATCAATGCAAAGGGCGAATAACTGAGATGCCACACCAAATTCATATTGCAATGCAACATAGGCGGCACTAGGTATCCCGGATCGAAATGAGGCTACCATGAGCGCAGACTGGAATACCAAATACGGTACGCGGCGCGTCCGCCACGATCCGCCGACCTTGGACGAGGCGATTTTCGCCGCGATCGGCATCACGGACGATCAGGAGCAGCAGGCCGAGATCGCCGCGTCCTTGATGGGCATGCCGCTCGACGTCGTGCAGGCTGAAGTGAAGAAGCAGGCCCGTACCAACAGCCGTATCACCGCCACGCGCGTGATCGCCGGCGAACAGGGCGCGCAGCGCTCGGTGGTGGTCGAGCGCCGCGTCGTGCGCCGCTTTGGCAACGACAAGCGTACCGGCACCTGAAGCGCTCTGGACTCTGAAGATTCGAAAGCGGACCGGCCTCGCCGGTCCGCTTTTTTATTCTCTGCTTGTGCACGGCCTTTTCACAAAACCGCCGCACACCTTCGCGGATTGTGCTTAGGCGGCGCGATTGCCGTACATGCTGGAAAACAGCTTCCACCATGTGCTGTTGAAGCTCAGCAGCGCGCGGCCGGCCTTGAACGGCGCAGCAGCAAGATCCGCCAGCTCCGCCTCCGGCGTCTTGGTGAGATCGATAGTGCCGGTCGATTCGCCGTGCCGGAATGTCAGATGCGCGCCGAACTTCTTCGCTAGCGCCCGCATCGCGTGGTTCTCCGCGCCCGTCGTGATGCGCAAGCGCCCAAAACCCTTCCAGCGCGCTTCGGCGATCAGGCGTCGGAACAACACGGTGCCGACGCCCTGGCGGCGCGCCGAGGCTTCCACGCTGAACGCCACTTCGGGCAACGAATCGCCCTCCGGCGGATGCAGCTCGGCCGCTCCGCGGACCACGCCGTCGACGATGTAGGCGACGATCACGGTGCCATCGTCCGCACAGCGGGCGGCGTAACGCTCGATGAAGCTGTCGTCGAGAAAACCGTTGAAGCGGTCGTGCCGGCTCTCGGGATCGAGTCTCAGCAGATGATCCCGTAGGAGCGGCAATTCCTCTTGCTGGATCAGGGTCCGCACATAACCCTGCACGGACTCCGTGCGGATGGTTTCTTCAAGTGCCACGTCAAAACTCCTCTTGGTGTCCCTCGAGGAGGCGTTCGAATCCCTAGGCCTCCTATATTGTGCGACGCAACAAGGTTTGCAAGACGGGAACTCGCCCAAGTTAGAGGCATGGCAATCGACCAATTCGTTAATGAAATCAGAGCCCCGTAATTATACGAGGACCATCTGGGTCTGGATCACCAGCGCCACCAGCTTGCCGTCCTCGGTCTCCAGCCGGGTCTGCCAGACCTGCGTCCGCCGCCCGCGGTGGATCGGGGTCGCCGTGGCGATCACTGTAGTTCCCTCCTTCGCGCCGCCGATGAAATTGGTCTTGCTCTCCAGCGTCGTCGTCCCCTTGGCGTCCGCCGGCAGGTTGATCACGGTCGCGGCGGCCCCGACGGAATCGGCAAAGGCCATGATGGCGCCGCCATGCGCGATATGGCCGAGCGTGCAGAGGTCGGGCCTGACCATCATCTTCGCCACCACGCGATCGGGTTCGGCCGCGACGAATTGCACCCCCATGAGCTCCGCGAACGGCATCCTCATCGCGTGAAGTCTTTCGAGCGGAGTCATCGGATATCCTCCCAGTATCTTGAATTCTCAACGTGAATAGTCCCGCGGCGCAAAGCAATGACGTCCGAGGTCATGGCCGCGATGATATCGATGCCTCTCCCACGCGCCCGCTTTTTGCCCGAGGATCCCAGGTCGCCAAACCGCCTGCAACCGGACAGAATGACAAATCTGATGAGCCCTGAGGATCATGACAGCGCCGCTCAAGACCGCTCCCTTTGCGCCATTCGAATGGATGCTGTCCGCGCGCTATCTGCGTGCGCGACGCAAGGAAGGCTTCGTCTCGGTCATCGCATGGTTTTCGTTTCTCGGCATCATGCTGGGCGTAGCGACGCTCATCATCGTGATGGCGGTCATGAACGGCTTCCGCAAAGAACTTCTGGACAAGATCCTTGGCCTTAACGGGCATGTTCTGGTTCAGCCGCTGGAATCACCTCTGACCGACTGGAACGATGTGACCGAACGCATCAACCAGTTGAAGGGGGTACGGCTGGCTGCGCCCGTCGTTGATGGGACGGCATTGGCATCATCCGCAAACGCCTCCGGCGTTCTGGTGCGCGGGATCCGCGCCGCCGATCTCAACAAGCTCGCTTCGGTCGCTGGCAACATCAAGCAGGGTTCGATCGAACATTTTGATGGCGATCAGGGCGTTGCCATCGGCCAGGGACTCGCCGATCAGCTTTCACTGCATGCCGGCGATGCCATCACGCTCGTCGCGCAGCACGGCGCGGTGACGCCAATGGGCGTCATGCCGCGCATCAAGAAATACAAGGTCACGGCTGTGTTCGAGATCGGCATGTCGGAGTACGACGCGAGCATGATTTTCATGCCGATCGCAGAGGCGCAGTCCTACTTCAACCGCAGCGGGGATGTCACGGCGATCGAGGTGTTCACGACCGACCCGGATCGCGTCGACACCTTTCGCAGGAGCGTGATGGAGGCTGCCGGCCGGCCGATCTTCCTGGTCGATTGGCGGCAGCGCAACTCGACCTTCTTCAGCGCGCTTCAGGTCCAGCGCAACGTGATGTTCCTGATCCTGAGCCTGATCGTCCTCGTGGCTGCCTTGAACATCGTGTCGGGCCTCGTCATGCTGGTCAAAGACAAGAGCAGCGACATTGCGATCCTGCGAACCATGGGTGCCTCGCGGGGCTCGGTCATGAGGATCTTCCTGATCACCGGCGCCTCGATTGGCGTGGCAGGTACGCTGATCGGCTTCGTGGTCGGGCTTCTGGCCTGCCTCAACATCGAATCGATCCGGCAGTTCATGTCCTGGCTGACCAGAACCGAACTGTTTCCGACCAAGCTGTACTTTCTTTCGAAGCTGCCTGCGGAGGTCGAGATCGGAGAAACCTCCGCGGTCTTGATCATGGCGCTGACGCTTTCGTTTCTCGCAACGCTCTACCCATCCTGGCGCGCCGCGCGGCTCGATCCCATCGAGGTGCTGCGGCACGGCGGCTAGTGCCCCTGGCCGGCAACGCAGTCATTACGCGGAGCCCCTGCGACGAAGCAATCCAGACTGCCACCACGGAGACAGCCTGGATTGCTTCGCTGCGCTCGCAATGACGGAGTGTGGGCGCGTGCGCGCACCATACTCTCGATGTCGTCGCCCGGCTTGACCGGGCGACCCGGTACGCCGCGGCTTCTCCATATCCCACGACGGCCACTGGAATACTGGATCACCCGCTTTCGCTTTTCGCGGGCGATGACGCAGAGATTGAGGCGCCATTTGCCTGTAACGACTGACGACAGAGTACCGATCCTCTTACCTCTTATCGCCCGCCAGCACATTCTTGTAGATTTTCCCGCCTTTCATGATGACGACGAAATTCTTCGCGGGGTCTGCGACCAGCTTGATGTTCTCGATCGGATTGCCGTCGACCAGCAGCAGGTCTGCCAAAGCGCCCTCCTCGACCACGCCCAGCTTGCCGGGATAGGGATTGCGTGGGCCGGACAGGCTCAACAGCTCGCCATTCGTCGAGGTCGCCATCGCCAGCGCTTCGGCGGGCGTGTACCAGCGGGCGAGATCGGCGAGCATCGCGCCCTGCCCTTCGGCTAGCGCCTTGGAGAACAGGACGTCGGTGCCGAAGGCGGTCTTGATCTTGTACTTCTTCGCCAGCGTATAGACCCTCTCCGTACCGGTTACCACCTGGCGCATCTTGTCCTGCTCCGAGGGCCCCAGCGCGGCGGCGCCGGCGAGATCGAGGAACGGCTGCGTGCTCAGCCAGATGCCCTTCTCGGCCATCAGGCGTGCCGAGGCCTCGTCCATGAGGTGGCCGTGCTCGATGCATCTGACGCCTGCCGCGATCGAGCGCTGGATCGCCACCGGCGTGTAGGCGTGTACGGCGACATAGGTGCCCCAGTTCTCGGCCGCTTCGACTGCGGCGCGCAACTCGGGCTCGGTAAAGGTCGAGACGTCGAGCGGACTGAACGGCGAGGCCACGCCGCCGCCCGCCGTGAGCTTGACCTGCGAGGCGCCCTGCATGAGCTGCTCGCGGGCGCGCACGCGAACTTCGTCCGGACTGTCGGCGACCATGCTGCCGCCGATCAGCTCCATGCGGCTCAGCATGCCGCCGATGGTGCGCGGCAGGTCGGACAATTGCCGGAAGTCGCCATGACCGCCGGTGATGGTGATCATCGCGCCGGAGGGATAGATGCGCGGACCTGCGACGAGATCCTCGTCGATGGCGCGCTTGAGCCCGAAGCTCGGCCCGCCCATGTCGCGCACGGTCGTAAAGCCGCGCATGAGCGTAGCTGTGGCTTCCGCGGCCGCCTGCAAATTCAGATAGCCGACGTCGCCCGCAATCGCAGCCGCCGGCGTCGGGCGCACCAGCATCGCGTGCCAATGCGCGTCGATCAGGCCCGGCATCAGCACGCGATTGCCGCCATCGATCGCCTGCGCGTCCGCGGTGAGCGGCGCGGCCGAGATCTTCTCGATCTTGCCATTGCGGATGAGCACATTGGACGACGCGGAGAGCGCGCCATTCTTGCCGTCGAAGATGCGGACGTTCTGGAACAAGATCGCGGGCCCTTGCTGGGCCCGTGCAAGCGATGAAGCAACAAGGCTCACGCCAATTGCGACGAGCCAAACAAAGACAATGAAGATGCCACCAGGCTTGCGCACGTCAGACATTTCCGCCCTCCTGCCGGCACGTCTGCTCGTCCCTCGGCAGC
This sequence comes from Bradyrhizobium sp. UFLA05-108, assembly GCF_059803455.1. Classification (NCBI taxonomy): domain Bacteria; kingdom Pseudomonadati; phylum Pseudomonadota; class Alphaproteobacteria; order Hyphomicrobiales; family Nitrobacteraceae; genus Bradyrhizobium; species Bradyrhizobium sp. UFLA05-108. The sequence continues at coordinate 21,552 of NZ_JBANAZ010000104.1, forward strand.
GATGCCTTGGGCCTAACTCAGCGCCGGCGTGCAGAGCGAGTCAACTTACAACCCATGCGGAAACGTGCAGGCCAGCCATCCGGCCCGAGCGGAGGTGCGACCGGAGCTGTCGCGTCTGGCTTCAATTGATTCAAAAAAGGACCTGTTCCTTCGCGGCGCGTGAGCGACGTCGGGCGCGTCCCACACTTGACAAATTCATAACCAACCAGTTATACGTCGATCCATAACCAACGAGTTATAACTCTGACATGACCACCACCTACGATGTGCTGTTCCGAACCCTTGCCGATCCGACCCGGCGGGCTATCTTCGAACGGCTGTGCCGTCATGGCGAGCAGACCGTTGGCGCCTTGACCGCGCGGGCCGGTGTGTCGCAACCGGCGGTGTCGAAGCATCTGATGGCATTGAAACAGGCCGGCCTCGTGCGCGACCGCCACGAGGGCCGCCAGACCCATTACAGCGCGCAGCTTCGCGCGCTCGCCCCGCTGATCGATTGGACCAGCAAGATGACCGGCTTCTGGCAAAGCCGGTTCGACGACCTCGAAGATCTCCTGAAGAGGATGGACCAATGAGCAAGACCGAGACCCGTTCCGTCGTCGTCGAGCGCGAGTTCGCACATCCGCCCGAGAAGCTCTGGCGCGCGCTGACGCAGCCGCATCTGATCTCGGAGTGGCTGATGAAGAACGATTTTGTGCCGGCGGTGGGCCATCGTTTTCACCTCACCGGCGAGTGGGGCGGCGTGCTCGACTGCGAGGTCCTCACAATCGAGCCGAACAAGACGCTCGCCTACACCTGGAATTTTGCGCATCAGGACGCAGCCTACAATCTGGAGAGCGTGGTGACCTTCACTCTCACTCCGATGCGCGGCGGAACTCTGCTCCGCGTCGAGCAGGTGGGATTCCGTCCGGACCAGAAGCAGGCCTATGGCGGCGCACATGCCGGATGGAAGCGGTTTTTGGAAAAGCTCGAGCAGGTTCTGCCGCAAGCAGACTGACGCCGCGTTGTAGGACAGGAGGTCTCATTGAACTGGAACATGTGGATTCGGCAGGTTCACCGCTGGCTGTCGCTTGGCTTCACGGTGGCTGTCCTCATCAATGTCCTCGCCATGGGACTGGAGAAGCAGGCGATCTGGATCGGCCTCCTGGCACTGTTCCCGCTCATCCTGCTTCTGCTCTCCGGCCTCTATCTGTTCGCCCTGCCCTATGCCACCAAATGGCGCAGCGGCTGATGGCGATCGCTTGCCTGGCGTAGAACGGGACCAGATTTCGGAGCACAGGAACTCAAATGACTCCATCGGAAAAGATCGACCAACTGATCGCCGGGATCACCGACTGGCGCGGCAAGACGTTTGCGGGCCTGCGCCAGACCATCCTCGATGCCGACAGCGAGATCATCGAGGAATGGAAATGGATGGGCAGCCCTGTGTGGGAGCGTGACGGCATCATCGCGGTCGCCAATGCCCACAAGGGCAAGGTGAAGCTGACCTTCATGTACGGAGCACGTCTCGCCGATCCCGAAAAACTCTTCAACGCCGGCCTCGAAGGCAATGAGCGCCGCGCGATCGACTTCCTGGAGGGTGACAAGATCAACACGCGGGCGCTGAAGCAGCTCGTGCGCGCAGCGATCGAATACAATCAGGGCAAGGCGAAGAAGAAAGCGCCGGCGGCAGCGCGCGCCAAGCCGCGCAAGGCCGGTTGAAGCATTACCGCCGTCATGCCCCGCCACCGGGTCTCGTCTTCGGCGAGCCCGATGACAGGCTCCGGCGGGGCATCCAGTACGCTGCGTCTTCTCCGCATCCCGTCACCGCCTCTGGAATACTTGTATGGGCTTGGTCAAGGATGAGTGGTTGTTAGATCATTTCAGATCATCTCCTTGTTCG
>NZ_JBANAZ010000105.1:0-23005 GCF_059803455.1 Bradyrhizobium sp. UFLA05-108
GGCGTTCGAGGGGTGTCCACACCCTCACCGCCGCTTACCCCAGTCGCCGCTTACCCCATAGCATCTGGATTGCCCGCATTCGCCTTCGCGGGTGATGACGGCTCTCCTCGGGTGGCGAGTTGCGTCAATACCCGCGTCCCCACCAGTAGCAGAAGCGCTCGACGTTGGCGGCAAGGCCGTTCTCGTAGTTCGCCCACTTCTCGTATTTCGGCAGCTTGACCTCCTTCATCGCGGTGTCGAAGCATTTGCCGGCGTCGGCGGCCTTCTTCACCTCGGCGGAGAGATCTTCCATGTACGCGATGTCGTCCTGAATGTCCTTCTTGGTGCCCAGGCGTCCGCCGGCATTGGGGTGGCCAGGGATCATCCGCTCCCAGTCCAGCGATGCGAGCTTTTTCAACGAGGCGATATATTCCAGCGGCGAGGCGTTGTCGGGGATGTTGCGAAACTGGATGGACTCGATCGGCGCGAAGTCGACGACAAAGACCAGCTTCTCCTTCGGCAGACGCATCACCAGCGAATTGTCCGAATGGTTGCGGCCGACATAGACCAGCTCCAGCGTGGTGCCGCCGAGCGTGATGGTCTTCTTGTCGTCGACGACCTGGTCCGGCATCACGACATCAGCAAGCAGCGCGTTCTGCTTCTTCAAGTCGAGCCAGCGCTCCTTCAGCCGGCGGTGCGCGATGAAGGTGGCGCCGAGGTCCTTGAAGGCCTGGCCGCCGGCGGCGTGGTCGTAGTGATGATGGCTGTAGATGACGTATTTGATCGGCTTGTCGGTGACGGCCTTGATGGCGTCGATATAGGGCTTTGCGGGACGCTCATACGAGATCGGATCGGTGGCGATCACGCCCTGCGGGGTCACGACGAACATCGATTGGTGTCCGCTGTAGCGGAAGATGTAGACGTTTTCAGTGCCCTCGACCTTCCGGGTCAAGGTTTGCGGCGAGTTCTGCGCGTATGCGGAGCCAATTGCGGCGAACGTCGCGGCAATGACGGCGAGGCGATGGACGATTTTCATGTGTGATTTTTCCGGCTCGGAATATTGGCGCAGGAGGAAGAGCACTCGTCGATACAAACGCCGGTGGAACCGGTTTATTCCGATCGTGGAACGCGCGCCATCGCTTCACATTTGTCCGACTGCGCCATCGTTCCCGCTTGACAGTTTTATGTCACGGGAGGAGCATGCCGATGGTCGCCCAGCGCGACGCGTAACGTCCATGTCATGAGCAAGGGGAGGTCTATGACACCACCTCCGCAAATCCAGCCGCGTTAAGTGCGATGGAGCTCGTTCGGACTATCGCATAGCGGCGAAATCCGCGAACGGCACGCCGGGTCAAGGTGAAGTGGGCTGCATCAGTGAGGCATGGCCCCTTACCTTCCCGGCGCTGTGTTTTTGAGCATCCCTGTTTCTATTAATCGATCGTGAGCCGGCTCTCTGTCGTGGAGCTTCGGCACGATTGTGGCGAGCGGTGATTGCCGTGAAGACCGCGACTCGGTTGTGTGCGCGGCGACGGCGTGTGTCATGTGCCGCGGCAAATGCCAAGAGAAAGTCGCCGCGACGGCAAACTTCCGACACAGGACCGGGGCGAATAGCGATGATCCGACATGACTCGTACACAAAGGCGGTGCCGGTTCTGACACCGCCTTAGCTATTTCTGGGGACTCATCGTGTCGCAAAGGCTGTCTTCGGCGCTTCTCGTCGCCTGTGTCTTCCTCGCGATCTCAACTCTTTCTGGTGCGCGCGCCGAACCGGCGGTGCCTGCGACCGGCAATGCTGCAACGCTCTCCCCAGAGCAGGCCCGGCGCGCGCTGGACACGCTGCAGGACGATCAGAAGCGTGCCCGGATGATCGATACGCTGCGCGCAATCGCCAGTGCGTCGGATCAGCCGCAGGCTACGACTGCCGCGCCCGAGCAGAAGTCTCCTGCTTCGCTGTCAGCCGACGGCCTCGGCGCGCAGCTCCTGCTGACGGTCTCGGAAGAGATCGGCGAGATCTCGCGTCAGGTCGCCGACATGGCGCGGACGCTCACGCATTTTCCGGCGTTCTACTATTGGATCGTGCGGACGGCCAATGATCCCGCCGCCTACAATCTGCTGATCGAGATCGCGTGGAAGCTGGCGCTGGTGTTTGGTTGCGCCTTCTGCGCCGAGTGGCTGATTTTCCGCCTGATCAGGCGTCCGGTCGCATTCCTGGAGGCGCGCGTGCCGCAGGCTCCGCACGTGCCCGCGCAGGCGCTCCCCATCATCGAGCCGCCATTGTCCGTTGCCGCAGAGCCTGAGCTGCATCGCCGCCGCGCCAGTCTGGCCCGCGCCTGGCAACTCTTGCTCCGTCTGCCCTTCGTGCTCGGCCGCCTCGTGATCGAATTGCTCCCGGTGTTCGTCTTTGTCGGCATCGCCACGACGTTGCTGGGAACCGAGATCGGCGAACCGGCAACCGTCCGCCTCGTTATTCTCGCCGTCGTCAATGCCTATGCCTTCTCGCGCGGACTGATCTGTCTGGTCCGGGCGCTCGCGGGGCCTTTCGGGCTCTTTCCGGTTCGCGCCGAGACCGCGGCCTATATCGAGATCTGGGCGCGGCGCATCGTCGGTGTCGGCGTTTCCGGCATCGCCTTTGCCAATGTGGCGCTGCTGCTCGGCCTGCATCGGGCCGGCTATGCGGCCTTGCTGCGCATGGTCATGCTGATCGTGCATCTCTTCATCGTGGTCATCATCCTGCAGTGCCGTCGCCAGGTCGCCGAGGCCATTCGCGCGCCGGCCGGCCGGCAGGGTCTTGCGGCAAGGGTACGTAATCGCGTTGCCAGCATTTGGCACTATCTTGCGATTGCACTCGATCTGGCCCTGTGGGCCGTCTGGGCGCTCAACATCCGCAACGGCTATTCGCTGCTGCTCCAGTATTTCGTCGGCACCGTCGTGGTGGCGCTGATCACGCGCGTCGCCATCATGGTGACGCTGAGCCTGATCGATCGCGGCTTCCGCATCAATCCGGAGATCCTCCAGCGCTTTCCCGGCCTCGAGATCCGCGCCAACCGCTATCTGCCCCTGCTGCGCAAGATCGTCTCTGGCGTCATCGCCTTTATCGGTTTCGTGGCCGTGCTGGAGGTCTGGGGCGTGGATGCGATCGTCTGGTTCTATGGCGGTCAGATCGGCAGCAGGCTCCTGTCTGCGGTCGCGACCATCGGCGTTGCCGCCGCAATCGCGGCCGCGATATGGGAGGCCAGCAACGCGCTGCTGGACCGACAGATCAACGCCTTGTCGCGCGAGGGCCACTATGCCCGCGCGGCGCGCCTGCGCACGTTTCAACCGATGCTGCGGACGGTGTTGCTGTGCCTGATTGCGACCGTCGTCGGTCTCACTGCGCTGAGCGAGATCGGCGTCAATGTCGCGCCGCTCCTGGCGGGGGCCGGCATCGTCGGCATCGCCATCGGCTTCGGCTCGCAAAAGCTGGTGCAGGATCTCATCACCGGCCTGTTTCTCCTCCTCGAGAATACGGTCCAGGTCGGCGACACCGTCAGCGTCTCCGGCCTGACGGGCGTGGTCGAAAACGTCTCGATCCGCACCATTCGCCTGCGCGCCGGCGACGGATCGCTGCACATCGTTCCGTTCAGCGCGGTGACCACCATCACCAATTCAAGCCGTGGCGCGGGCAATGCGTCCGTCAGTGTCAATGTCGCCTACAAGGAGGATACCGATCGCGCCGGACAAATCCTCAAGGACATCGTCGATGACATGCGTCGGGAGCCCGAATTCCGCGCCGCGATCCGCGGCGATCTCGAGCTCTGGGGCATCGACAAGGTGGATGGTTCGATGGTGTCGATCGTTGGCCAGATCCGCTGCACCGACAGCGGCCGTTGGCCGGTTCAACGCGAGTTCAATCGCCGCATGAAGCTGCGCTTCCAGGAAAACGGAATCGAGATTGCTTCCTCCGCCCAGACTATCCTGATGCAGATCGCCGCGCCGGCCGACACGGCCTCGAACCTGACCTTGCGACGCGCGACCGGCTGATCTTCGTCCTTGCCTCCTGAACGGCGACGTCGTTCACTTCTGCCCACAAACGTGCCCGCCGGTTAACGGCGGGCGGAAGCGGGAGGCTGGGGGAATGATGGGTGGATTGTCGGCTGGATTGCGCGGCTTCGTCACTGCGATTTGCACGCTGATCGGACTTGTTGCGTCCGCCGCACCAGGGATGACCCAGTCATTCCCGTCGCGGCCCATCACGCTGGTGGTGCCGTTTGCCGCGGGCGGGCCGACCGACACGCTGGCGCGGATTCTCACCGAGCGGATGGCGGCCGATCTTCACACAACCATCGTGGTCGAGAACGTGGTCGGTGCATCCGGCAGCATCGCGGGCGCGCGCGTGGCGCGGGCAACCCCCGACGGCACCACGATCACCATCGGGCATTGGGGCACGCAGGTGCTGAACGGCGCCGTCTACAAGCTCGCTTACGATGTGCTTGCCGATTTCGAACCGATCGCGCTAATTGCCAGCGGCCCGCAGCTCATCGTCGGCAGGAAGACCCTGGAGGCTGGAAATCTCAACGAGCTGATCGCCTGGCTGAAGGACAATCCGAACAAGGCGTCGGCCGGGACGGCCGGCGCCGGCTCCGGCGCGCATGTCGCCGGCGTGTTCTTCAAGACCAGGACCGGTACTGAATTTCAGTTCGTGCCCTATCGTGGTGCGGGGCCGGCCATGACTGACCTCGTGGCCGGGCAGATCGACCTGATGTTCGATCAGGCGTCGAATTCGCTGCCGCAGATCAAGAACGGCACGATCAAGGCGTTTGCCGTGACCTCGCCGACGCGACTTGCCTCCGCGCCTGATGTTCCGACGGTCGACGAAGCAGGCCTGCCTGGCCTCTACATTTCCTACTGGCACGGATTATGGGCGCCGAGGAACACATCCAGGGACATCGTCCAGCGGCTCAACGCGGCCATCGTCGCCGCGCTCGCTGATCCCACGGTCCGTCAGCGCTTTGCCGAGCTCGGTCAGGAGATCCCGCCGCGCGAGCAGCAGACTCCGGCTGCACTCGCGGCGTTCCAGCGAGCCGAGATCGACAAGTGGTGGCGCATCGTGAAGATCGCCGACATCAAGGCCGAATAGGCGCAGCATCGACCTTGCGGCCGGCGCTACGCAGCAGCCATCTGCATCATTCTTCGTCACTCCCGGGTCGCTGCGGTGCGAGATCACAATCGGGTCTTGACCTGCAACGTCCTTGATCTCAATCAAGGGGTGGCCGACAATGTTCGTTCGCACATAAGAAACTCTCGGGGGAATTCGTGAATAGACCTGATCGGGTCGGCGCCGACTCAACGCCTTCAAACTCGCCGCGTGGCATGACGCTGCTGCGCGATCCCTTGCTCAACAAGGGCACCGCCTTCACCGAGCAGGAGCGGGCCGCACTCGGCTTGCGCGGCCTGTTGCCGGCGTGCGTGCTGACGATGCAGGACCAGGCGGAGCGTGTCCTGATCAACTTGCGCAGTCTGCCGAGCGATCTCGAGAAATATGTTGCGCTGAACGCGTTGCATGATCGCAACGAGGCGCTGTTCTTTCGTGTCGTCTGCGACAATATCGACGAAATCCAGCCGCTGATCTACACCCCGACGGTCGGGCTCGCCTGCCAGAAATACGGCCTCATCTTCCAGCGTCCGCGCGGCATGTTCATCTCCTCGCGTGACCGCGGCCAGATCGCCGAGATTTTGAAGAACTGGCCTTATCCCGCCAAGTTGATCGTGGTGACCGATGGCGAACGGATTCTCGGTCTCGGCGATCTCGGTGCCAACGGCATGGGCATCCCGGTCGGCAAGCTCTCGCTCTATTCGGCCTGTGCCGGGGTGCATCCGGAGCAGTGCCTGCCGATCGTGCTCGACGTCGGCACCAACAATGAGGAGCTGTTGCGCGATCCCTATTATCTCGGCTTGCGCGAAAGGCGCCTGACCGGCGAAGCCTATGACAGTTTCGTCGACGAGTTCATGCAGGCCGCGCGCAAGGCGTTTCCAGGCGTGCTGATCCAGTTCGAGGATTTTGCCAACCACTCCGCGTTTAAGCTTCTGCACAAGTACCGGGACGAGGCTTGCGTCTTCAACGACGACATCCAGGGCACGGCAGCGGTGGCGCTTGCCGGCCTGTTCTCGGCACTGCGCGTCAGCGGCGGCAAACTCAGGGATCAACGCATACTGTTCCTGGGTGCAGGCGAAGCGGCGACCGGCATCGCGGATCTCGTGGTCTCGGCGATGATGGCGGAGGGGGCCTCCGAAGCCGAAGCGCTCAGCCGCAACTGGCTGGTGGATTCCCGCGGCCTCGTCGTCAAGGGACGGGCCGGCCTGTCCGGTCACAAGCTGCGCTACGCCCACGACCACGGGCAGATCGCCGACTTCCCCGCCGCGATCGAAACGCTGAAACCGACCGCGATCATCGGCGTGGCGGCGGTTGGCGGCGCGTTCACGCCGGACGTGCTCAAGGCGATGGCGAAGCTCAACGCGCATCCGATCGTGTTCGCGCTCTCCAATCCGACCTCGAAGGCGGAGTGCTCGGCCGAGGATGCCTATCGCTACACCGAAGGCCGCGCGCTGTTCGCCTGCGGCAGTCCCTATGACCCGGTGACGTTTAACGGCAGGACCTTCGTCCCGCGCCAGGGCAACAACTCCTACATCTTCCCGGGCGTCGGCCTCGGCGTGATCGCAACCGCTTCGCGCCTCGTGACCGACGAGATGTTCATGGCCGCCGCCCATTCGCTCGCCGACTGTGTCGGCAAGGACGATCTGGACCAGGGCAGCCTCTATCCGGCGCTGCCGCGCATCCGCGAGGTCTCCGCCCGGATCGCGGCCGCCGTAGCGCAGGTGGCCTATCAGCGTGGCCTTGCCGAAGGGTCGGCGCCCAATGACGTGGTGGGCCTCGTCCGGTCGCAGATGTACGAGCCGCATTACTGAGGGCTTCGCCCGCCCCGGGCGGGCGGATCGGTCAGCACCACGGCACCATCTGAGGTGGAAACGCCGTTGCGCGGCGCGGCCGTATATGCGACGATCTGTAGCGTTACAAGAAACTTCCAGCGACAAGGTCACACACCATGGACGATCGTTTGCCCGAACTGGGCGACCTCGAGCGCGAGGTCATGCAATTGGTTTGGGCTCATGGGCCGGTGACAGCCGAGGTCGTGCGTGAACGGCTGCCGCGTCGTCTCAAGGAATCGACCGTCCGCACCGTCCTGCGCCGGCTGGAAGAAAAAGGTTACGCGCGGCACACTGTGGACGGACGCACCTACGTCTACCAGGCGGTCGAGCCCCGCGCGCGCGTCGCCGCCAAGGCGGTCCAGCGCATCGTCGACTGGTTCTGCAATGGCTCGATCGAGGAGGTGCTGGTCGGCATGGTCGATAATGCGATGCTCGATCAGCAACAGTTGCGCACGCTGGCTGACCAGGTGGCCAAGGCGAAAAAGGTGAGGGGAGTGAAGAAAGAATGATCGCAACTCTGGCAGAGGCGGCGCTGCGCTCCTTTGTACTGGGAGGCGTCGTCTGGTTTGGTCTTTATCTCTTTCGCGTGCGCAATCCGCACGTGCAGATGACGGCGTGGGTCGTCGTGCTGCTGGCCTCGCTCGCGATGCCGTTCGTGATGCATTGGCCGACGCTCACCATCACCCGCCTGCCTTTGCCGGTGGCAGCGCCGGACGATGTCTGGCCGGTTGAAGCGCCGATGGCCGAGTCCTTGCCAGCCTTGCTGTCCGCCGAGCACGGCGCAGCCCTGGCGCCGCCGGCGAAAAGCGCGGCGCCGATCAACTGGTGGGCCATCGCGACGATGACCTATGCGGGCGTCGCCGGCTTCCTGCTGCTGCGGCTCCTCGTCGGCCTCTTCTTGACCTTTCGTCTGGCGCGGGCTGCAAAGCCGATGGGCGGCCCCCGGGTAGTCAAAGCCGAGGTGCGCATCAGCCGCGATGTCGGCGGTCCCGTCACCTTCGGATCGACCATTCTCGTGCCGCCGCAGTTTCTTGACTGGGATGCGCGGAAGCGGCTCGCCGTGCTCGCCCACGAGGGCGCGCATGTCGCCAATCGCGACTTCTACGTCCTGCTGCTCGCGTCACTCAACCGCGCCGTGTTCTGGTTCAGCCCATTCTCGTGGTGGCAGCTTGCGCATCTGGCGGAGCTGGCCGAGATCATCAGCGACGTCCAGGCGATCGAGGCGATCGACGACAGGCTGTCCTACGCGGAGATCCTGCTCGACGTCGCAACCTCGGTGAAGCCGCGTCCGATGGAGCTCGCGATGGCGCGGGCATCGACGGTGCGCGCCCGCGTCGAGCGCATCATTGCGGCCGCGGCGATGCCTGCAGCAGTCGGCTGGCGCAAGCGTGTCTGGATCGCGGCCATGATCGTGCCCGCCGTCATCGTGTCGACCGGCATGATCGCCTATCGCACGCCGGAGGCGAGCCCGGCCGTGGAGGATGCCGGTGAGACCAGCAACGCCCAGCACTACCGCGCGTTCGTCAATTTCTACGCGCTTGGCCCGTCGTCGGTGTTCGCCATCTTCCGCGACGGCGATGAGTTGTTCGGGCAGTGGACCGGGCAGCGCAAGCAGCGCTTGACGGTGCAGGATGGCATGGCATCCTACGTTGCCTCGTTCGGCAGCATCACGTTCCCGGTCGACGCGGAGCGCCGGTCTTCCGAGCTGATGATGCGGGTGAACGGTCGCGAGGTCCGCACCTCGCGCGTCGCCGAGATGCCTGCTTCGACCGCCGATGCAGCCTCGCTCGACCAGTATGTCGGCTGGTACAAGGTCGCCTTCAACCGGGTGTTGACCGTCAAGCGCGATGGCGATCGCCTGCTGGTGCACGAAACCGGCCGGCCCGCCTTTGCCCTGATGGCCGAAGGTGCCGACGCCTTCTCGATCCGGGGCGACGATCTCGTGATCTTCCTGCGCGACGATCAGGCCCGGGTTGCGCGGGTCCTCCTGCACAGCGCGGCCTCAGGCCCGCGCCTGGCCGGACGTATCGATGAGGCCATGGCAGGCAGCATTGAGGCCGACTTCCTGCGGCGGATCGCGGAAGTTCCAGAGCGGTTCAGGGACCAGGTCCCGGCGCCGGGAAGCAAGGAGATGATCCTTCGCGGAATCGACGACATACGCCGCGGCACGCCGAACTACGACTCCATGAGCGCGCCGCTGGCGGCCAAGATCCATCGGCAGGTCGGCGAATTGCACGCGACGTTCCTGGCGCTCGGCGCGGTGCAATCGATATTCTTCCGCGGCGTCGGCCCCGGCGGCTATGACATCTATGGTGCGAAGTTCGAGAATGGCACGGCCGAGTTTCGCCTGCTGATCGACCCGGACGGTAAGGCCGGTGACGTGACCTTCCGTCCGGACGGCAACGACGAGCTCGGCGGCATCGTCGCCTGTTCGGAACAAGTCGCCGTTCGCGGCCAGGCCGGCACCTCTCCGATCAGGATCATGTTCTACAACGACACCGGTGACGACATTCAGGTCTTCAACCTCGATGCGGACGGCAATCGGCGCGTGCAGGCAACCATCGGCAATAGCATGACGTCATCCTTCCTCACCACGGTCAACAATCCCTGGGTGATCGCCGAGCGCTCGGGACAATGTCGCGAGATACTGCTGCCGGGACGGCAGACGCGTTTCTACAACGTCGACGCGCCGCATCCCGGCGCGCGGCTCGGGCGCGTCGCGCGGCGGAACATGCCGATCGCCAACGGCGAGGAGATGCTGCGGCAGTACATCGAGAGCGTCAGCAAGGGCCGTCCGGACTACGACCACATGACCACGGAGGTCGCCGAGCAGACGCGTCAGCAGCTTCCGTTCGATCAGGCGATCCTGACGCGGCTCGGTGCGCTGCGCGCGATGTCGTTCCGCGGCGTCACCGCACTCGACAGCGACATCTACATCGCGCAGTTCGCCAACGGCTCGGCGGAATGGCGAATCGGGGTCAAGAACGGCACCATCACGAAGATTGCGCTGGGGCCGAATTTCTAGCAACCCAAGCGAGCTGAGCTACCGCAAAAGGCGTGAATGAGAGCATCAAATGAGACGGCGCCAGTTTGTTTCACTTCTCGGTGGAGCTGCGCTGGTGCCGCTCACCACGTTGCCGGTATATCCGGACCCGCCCGACGACTCCGGTATTCCGGCGGCGCGAGACGACGGCTGGCCCATCGTTGCCGTCAACGAGGATAAGCTTATCGACCGCGCCGCATGCGCAGGATTGTCGATCGGCTCGCGGCTCCGGGCACTGCCAATGTGCACGGCATTCTGGTCGCACGCGGTGACAAGTTGGTGCGGTACTTCAAGGGCGCCGACGAAATCAACGGTCGCCAGGTGGGAAACGTCACCTTCGATGCCGATACACTGCACAACGTGAAATCGGTTTCAAAGAGTGTCGCGTCGCTCGCCGTCGGGATCGCGATCGATCGCGGGATCATCGGCGGCATCAATGAGCCCATCTTCAGTTTCTTTCCCGAGTTGGCCGGCGAGGTTAATGAGCGCGCGTCGCGGACCGCTCAATCGGAGCTTGCAGTCGTTTGATGTAAATGCTACGATCTGTAGCACTACAGAGCGTCATGGTCAGCGATGCTGGCCTAGCGTGATGGTTCGGTTGGCTGACATATCGGGCACCCGCCATGAGCAATTCTGCAAAGGCTGAGGCCGTGCTGGCGCTCCATCGCTTCGGCATGGGGCCGCGACCGGGGTCGATTGCCGCGATCGAGGCCGACCCACGCGCAGCGCTGATCGCCGAGCTCGACCGGCCGCTGTTGCTTGCAGCCGCAGCCAGCCTTCCCTCTAGCGCCAAGGCCTATCGCACGGTCGCGGACGCCAATGCCAAGCGTGCGGCGCGGGCCAAGCAGGAAGCCAAGAAGCAGCAGATGGCCGCGGCTCCCGTCATGGCCGAGGACCAGGACGCGAGTCAGGGACAGAAGCAAGGACAGACTCAGGGTCAGGGCGCGGAAGCTGCCGGGATGGCGGCCAAGAAGGCCGCCGACGCCGTTCCCGATCCGGGACGGCCGATCTATCTTGAGGAAGCCAAGGTACGCACGGAGGCGGCCCTGGCCGCGGAAATCGGCTTTGCCGAGCGTTTGGTGTGGTTCTGGTCCAACCACTTCTGCATCTCCGCAAACAAGATCCAGAGCATGTCGGGTGCCTATGAGCGCGAGGCCATTCGTCCGCACGTGCTCGGCCGCTTCAACGATCTCCTGCAGGCCGCCGAGGGCCATCCGGCCATGCTGTTCTATCTCGACAATCTCGGCTCGATGGGCGCGAACTCGATCGCGGGCATCAACCGCAGCCGCGGCCTGAACGAGAATTTTGCGCGCGAGATCATGGAGCTGCATACGCTCGGTGTGCGCAGCGGATATACGCAGGACGATGTCATCAGCTTCGCCAACGTTCTGACGGGCTGGACCCTGATTCCGCCCGGCAACGATCCCGAGCGAGGCGGAGAGTTTACCTTCAACCCGCGGCTCCATGAGCCCGGCGGGCAAACGGTGCTCGGCAAGCTCTACGACCAGGATGGCGTCGAGCAGGGACGCGCCGTGCTCCGCGACCTTGCGGCTCATCCTGCGACGGCGATGCACGTCGCGACCAAGCTCGCGTGCCACTTCGTTGCCGAGACGCCGCCACCATCGCTGGTCGAGCAGATGGCGAAGACGTTTCGCGAGACCGACGGCGACCTCAAGGAGATCGCGAAGACGATGGTGTCTTCGTCCGAGGCGTGGAGCGAGCCGCCGTCCAAGCTCAAGCGTCCCGGCGAATGGGTGGTCGGCATGGTGCGCGCGACCGGCATCACGCAGGCCGATCCGACGCGTTTCACGGGCGGACAGGAACTGCTCGGGGAGGCGCTGTGGCGGCCGCCGGCGCCGAAGGGCTATCCGGACGACGAGGCGAGCTGGATCGATGGCGTGGGCCGGCGCCTCGACGTCGCCAACAATTTCGCCGAGCGGATGGCTGGCCAGGCCGACCCGCAGGAGATCATCGAGACCGTTTACGCATCGCAGGTGTCGCCAGAGGTCAAACAGGCGGTCAATCGCGCCGAAAGCCGGCAGCAGGCGCTCGCGCTGCTGTTCATGTCGGCAGACTTCCAGAGGAGGTGAGCATGAGCTTCGCCAATCACCTGCCGACACGGCGTGAGCTGCTGATCGGCTCGGGCGCGCTGTTCGCGTGGAGCCAGATGCCGAAGCTGGCGCGCGCGGAAGGGCGCGATCCGCGCCTGCTTGTCATCATCCTGAGGGGCGCACTCGACGGCCTTGGCGCAGTCGCGCCGGTCGGCGATCCCGACTGGATCTCCCTGCGCGGCGATCGCGCCCTGGTGCTCGACGGCAAGACGCCGGCGCTGCCGCTGGATTCCTTCTTCGCGCTCAATCCGGCGATGCCCAATCTGCATCGGCTGTACAAGAGCCAGCAGGCGCTGATCGTGCACGCCACGGCGACGCCCTATCGCGAGCGTTCGCATTTCGACGGCCAGGACGTGCTCGAGAGCGGAATCGCAAAGCCCGGCGCGATCGGCTCCGGCTGGCTCAATCGCGCGCTGGTCGCGCTGGAATCGGGCGGTCGCGTCGATCCGCGCGGCAGCCGGGCGCTCGGCGTCGGTGCGGTGACGCCGCTGGTGGTGCGCGGCTCGGCACCCGTCATGTCGTGGGTGCCGCAAAAGCTTCTGTCGGCGAGCGAGGACACGCAGAACCGCCTGCTCGATCTCTATCAGCACACCGATCCGAAGCTTGCCGCCGTGCTTCAGGCGCGCATGAAGCTCGCTTCGCTCGGCGGCACCGCGGGGATGGGCGATCCGATGTCGGAGGATCCGACACTGATGCCGCCTGGGATTGCACGCGTGCGCGCGTATTTTGCGGAAGCTGCCGGCACCGCCGCGCGCTATCTCGCAAAGCACGACGGCCCGCGCGTTGGCGCCATGGGTTTTGTCGGATGGGATACGCATATCGCAGAGGGCGCTGCTTCGGGGCAGCTCTTCAACCTGCTCGGTGCGCTCGACGGTGCGCTCGCTTCGATCGAGACCAACATGGGCGAGGCCTGGCACGATACCGTCGTCGCCGTCGTCACCGAGTTCGGGCGCACCGCGCGGATCAACGGCACGGAGGGAACGGACCATGGCACCGGCACGGTCGCATTCCTCACCGGCGGAGCGCTCAAAGGCGGCCGCGTGATCGCGGACTGGCCGGGATTGAAGCCGGCACAATTGTTCGAGGATCGCGACCTGAAGCCGACGACGGATCTGCGCGCCGTGCTGAAGGGGCTGCTGCAGGATCATCTGCGTGTCGAGAGCACCGTGCTTGCCAGCATCGTGTTCCCCGACAGCGCCGATGTCACGCCGATGAGTGGACTTGTTGGTAGCGGATGAGGCGAGACGCGCGAGGTGCGCGGAATTGCGATTGGAGTCGCCATGTGCTTCCTGACCGAGCGGGAGATCGCGTTTCTGGCCAGCCTGCAACGGCGATGGCGGAACCTTTATTGGCGCGAGCTCGCGCGACTTCTCACGGAGAGCGCGGCGCGTGAAGCGCACGCCGTATTCTGGCGAGAATCTCACGGTTGATGCGCCGATCGGACGGGCTGTGTCTTGATTCGAGACGTGCGACGAACTGTGGTGTAATCGCAACAGCCTGGGTGAAACTGCACCCAGCCGCAGCCCGGCTTTTTTTCCGACAAGGTTCTGCCTCCATTGACCGACGGAGTAGAGGCCGATCGGAGGGGCGTAATCATGTCTCGCTTCGAATGTGCCAGAACCGTTCACCAGAACGGCGCAAGCCAAGGTTCCCCGCGCGGGCAGGCTGCTCGACTTGTCCTCGCCGTTATCGGTGCCGCATCCCTCGCGGCCTGTGCGCAATCCCCGGTGGCGCGGCAGAAAGCCGAATTCGCAACTGCAAGCCGGCAGGCCATGACCGAGCACCGTCACGAGACCCGCAGGCTCGCGGGCGTCTACGCCCGGCCGCGGCATCACGCGCCAACCCGCGCGGTCGCGGCGCGCACGGCCTCGCAGGGCGTCGCAAGCTTCTACTCGGATGACCAGGAGACCGCGAGCGGCGAGAAGTTCGACAAGCACGAACTCACCGCCGCCCATCCTTCGCTGCCGTTCGGCACGCGCCTGCGCGTGACCAATGTCTCCACCGGACGCTCGGTGACGGTCCGCGTCAATGACCGCGGACCCTATGTCCGCGGCCGCGTCGTCGACGTCTCCTATTCGGCCGCCGAGGCGCTCGGGATGGTCAACAAGGGCGTCGCCAATGTGAAGCTCGACGTGGTGCAGTAACCGCCGTGTCGCAGGGTCCGGCTCTGCGACGTCGCAGCCGCATACCGCGCTTAACCGGCTGTTAGTTTCGCTGAAGCAACATGGCGGACTAGACAAATTTCGACGGCCGGGGAGGGCGCGTGAACACGATCCAGCATCTTGAGGACCAGGCTGCGCGCGCCGAGCGGCTGGCGAAACGGATCACGGATACGCTCACGGTCGAGAAATTGTTGTCCTTCGCCGGCGACCGTCGCCGCGAGATCGAAGCGATGGCCGGCAGGCGCCGATAGGCCTGATCATTCCGGACGCCATGCTTTCTCGGCATGCAGCCACGCCAGACGGCTTGGAACTTCTCTTTGCGCCCCGCGTCATGTCCGTGATGAGGAGGAGAGAAGCCATGGGATTTGGAAGAGGTGCTTTGCTTTGGCTGCTCGGCGTTCCCTTGCCGATCATCCTGCTGTTAGCGTTGTTCTGGCACCACTGAGCGTGCCGATGAAAAGGCGCCGCGATGCGGCGCTTTTTTTGTCTGTGTGCTGAACGATTGGTGGCCGACCTAAAGGCGATGAGATTGGGATCAATCGTCCTCGCGCTTTGGGTTGTTGCTTGAGCATGATCTCGGCGCAAACGCGTTGCGCGTTGTCGCGAGGGAAAGCCGCTTCACACTTTTCCGGATCATGCTCTAGCGTGCCGCAATCCGCGCCCGGAGTGCGGCATCCATACCATGCGGCGTAGAGGCGCTCGCGCAGATGTTGCTCTCGACGAAATCCCGGAGATGGTCGGGCAGGTCGGTGCCGTCGATGTCGCAGCGGGACTGGATTTCGATGGCGACGTCGGCAGAGATGTCCTTGACCCAGTGCTCGAGCGTGTTGAACGAAATCACCCGCACGGGGTCGCTGAAGCAGCCGGCGATGAACTCGCCGATCGTCTGGTCGAGATCCGTGCGCTCGATGCGGATTTCCCTGGTGCCGCTGATCCGGTCGATCACGACGAACAGCGTTTGATCTGCGCCATAGGGCACATCGAGGGATAATGGGACGGCTTCGAGCATCGTGGGCACTCACGCCTTGGTTCGCATCATCAACGGGAAAGAGCCGAGGAATGTTCCTCGGGATGTCATTCGTCGTCGCGCGGCGTCAGAGAAATTCCCGCAACCGGGACAGCTCGGCGATGTGCTCGGGCGACAGAATCCTCGTCACCAGCGGCGGTTGTGGCGACGTATGGATTTCATAGAGGTGCCTGGTTGCCAGCGGCTTGTCCATGAAGGCCGTGATGCATCGGTCCAGCGTGTCTTCGAGCACGAGGTAGGTCTCCCGGTCCTCGCGCCGCTGGTTTCCGAGCGAGGGCCATTTGCGCAAGCGCGCGGTTGCGCCGAAGTTCATCTTGGACTCGGAAGACATCTGCCCCTGCTACGCGCTCACGCAAAAAGAACCCCAGCACACATGGTCGCGTGCCGGGGCCCACACCTATCGCTGCATCTCAATGCCACAAGCTCGCAACGCACGCGCCTGGGATTCGTTCCCCGTCGACGAAACCATTTTTGACCGCATCTGCGGACCAGTCCAGCCCACAGATCACGCGACCACAGCCGCGACGCCGGCAGTCAGCTCGCGGCAGCCGCGATCTTGTGCGCGGGCGAGGCGTGACCGAAGCTCGCGTCATCGCCACGCCGTGTTTCCGGCGGAAGGCCGGCAAAGCGGCGCAAGGCGTCCGCCATCTGCACCCGTCCACGGACGCCCGTGACCACCACGTCGACCATCGTGAAGGACGAATGGAAATGGCCGCGCGCCTGCAACTGCTCGACCGGAACGCCTGCGGCTGCGAGCGCGTCCGCATAGGCGATGCCTTCGTCGCGCAAAGGATCGAACTCGCAGGTCACCACGAACGCCGGCGGCAGGCCGGCGACCTTGCCACGCAGCGGCGAGACGCGCGGATCGGTGCGCTCGGCGGGCGAGCAGTAGATGTCCCAGAACCAGTACATCAGCGAGCGTGTGAGGAAGTAGCCGACCGCATTCTCCTCATAGGACGGACGGTCGAATGTGCAGTCGGTGACCGGGCACACCAGGAGCTGGCCGGAGATCTGCGGGCCTCCACGATCGCGCGCGAGCTGGCAGGTGACGGCGGCGACATTGCCGCCGGCGCTCCAGCCCGCGACGATCACCGGGCCCGGCGTGCCTCCGAGTTCGGCCGCATGCGCCGCGACCCAGCGCGTCGCCGCATAGCCGTCCTCGGCTGCCGCCGGGAAGCGGTGCTCCGGTGCGTGCCGGTAGCCGACGCTGACAAACATCATGCCAGTGCGTTGGCACATGTCGCGGCAGAACGGATCGTCGGACTGCTCGTCGCCGAGCACCCAGCCGCCGCCGTGGAAATAGACCACGATCGGGTGCGGCCCGGGAGTCGCTGGCCGATAGAGGCGATAGCGCAGCGCGCCGTCAGCGCCATCGAGCGTGCCGTCGACGACCTCGCCGACCGGCCGCCCTGCGGGGCGGGCCTGGTTGAACTCGTTGACGAAGGCGCGCGCACCCAGCGCGCCCATCGATTCGATCGGCGGCAGGTTCAGCTGCGCCAGCATGCCGAGCACGATGCGCACGTCCGGCTGCAGGCGCACGATCTCGCCGTCATTGCATTGCGCGGCGACATTCGGACCGGTGAGACTGAAGCCGAGCATGCCGCGAGCGACGATCTCGTCGCAGATGCTGCGATAGGGGCCGACACCGCCGGTATAGGGCATCAGGCCCTGCACCTTGCCGGGGACATTGGCGCCCGTGTACCAGGTATTGGCGAGCCGATGCAG
This sequence comes from Bradyrhizobium sp. UFLA05-108, assembly GCF_059803455.1. Classification (NCBI taxonomy): domain Bacteria; kingdom Pseudomonadati; phylum Pseudomonadota; class Alphaproteobacteria; order Hyphomicrobiales; family Nitrobacteraceae; genus Bradyrhizobium; species Bradyrhizobium sp. UFLA05-108. Next base: position 17,011 of record NZ_JBANAZ010000105.1, read on the forward strand.
CGTCAGCATCGAGCAGTCGGCCATGTGCCGACCCCATCCGGCCTGCGCTCTCTCGGTTGCCTCGATGGTGGTGAAGCCGGCGTCGCGAAGTGCGGCCAGGCGCTCGACCACCCAATCGACATGCTGCTCGATCGACACCGCCATGTTCGACAGCACCGACGGACTGCCCGGTCCCGTGATCATGAAGAAGTTGGGGAAGCCCGCGACCGTCAGGCCGAGATAGCTCTGCGGCCCGTCCGCCCAGACGTCGGACAGCGATTTGCCGCCGCGGCCGGTGATCGGATGCACGGCCCGGATCGCGCCGGTCATGGCATCGAAGCCGGTCGCGAACACGATGACATCCACGTCGAAGCTGCGCTTGTCGGTCGTGATGCCGGCAGCGTTGATCGCCTTGATCGGCTCCTGCCGCAGATTCACCAGCGTCACGTTGGGCCGGTTATAGGTCGCATAATAATTGGTATCGAGACAGGGGCGCTTGGCGCCGAACGGATGGTCGTGCGGCATCAGGGCCGCGGCGGTTTCCGGATCCTTCACGATGTCGCGGATCTTCTCGCGGATGAAGTCGCCGATCAGCGTGTTGCCCTCGACGTCGACACCCTGGTCGGCCCAGAGTTGCGTGAGGATGTAAACGAGATCGCCCTTGCCCCACGCCTCTTCGAACCGCGCGCGGCGCTCGGGATCGCTGAGCTGCCAGCTCACCGACGTCTGTTGCGGATAAGGCACGCCCGTCATCGACCAGCGCGCCTGCTCGCGATAGGCGGCACGGTCGCCTTGCAGCAAGCCGAGGCGGTCTGCCGGTGCTGGGCCGTTGTGGGCGGGCAGCGCAAAGCCCGGCGTGCGCTGGAAGATTGTGAGCTGTGCCGCCTGCTCGGCGACCAGCGGAATCAGCTGGATGCCCGAGGAGCCCGTGCCGACCACGGCGACGCGCTTGCCGGAGAGATTGACACCGTCATGCGGCCAGCGCCCGGTGAAATAGATTTCGCCCTTGAAATCCTTGACGCCGTCGATTTCAGGCGGCTTTGGCGCGGAGAGACAGCCCGTCGCCATGACGTAGTGGCGGCAGGATACAGCCGGGCCGCTGCTGGTCGTGAGCTGCCAGCGCCCAGCTGCCTCGTCCCATCGCGCTTCAGTGACCTTGGTCTTGAACCGGATGTCGCGCCGGAGGTCGTAACGATCGGCCACAAAGCCGAGATAGCGCAAGATTTCGGGCTGGGCTGCGTATTTCTCCGACCAGGTCCAGGCGGTCTCAAGATCCGGATCGAACGTGTAGCTGTAGTCGATGGTCTGGATGTCGCAACGTGCGCCGGGATAGCGATTCCAATACCAGGTGCCTCCGACGTCGTCGGCCTCTTCCAGCGCGACGGTCGTCAGACCCGCCTTGCGTAGCTGGTGGAGAAGATAGAGACCGGCAAAACCTGCGCCGACCACGGCAACGTCCACGTGTTGGGCTTTCCCGGTGGCCTCCGAAGCACGTGCTGCAACCATTGCCTCAGCCATGCGATTATCCTCCCGAGCATTTTGCTTTGTCGACAGGCTATCGCCGCAGTGCTGGTTTGTCATCAGCGCAAATTCAATCTTGGGTAGCGAAGGCGCGATGCACTGCGGCTTGCGGCATACGCCGCGCCGCAGCAACCGCGGTGAGCGCTTGATTTTTCGAGGCAATCACGCTGTTGTTCCGAGTATGCTGATTTCCGTGCCGAGGCTCTGACTAACAAACGCCATGAAGAAGCTGAGCGAGCGAACCAGGGCGAACATGGACGTGGTGCTGGAGGAAACCTGCCGTCAATTGCCGCATGGCGGCGACCACGACAGCCGCAGGTTCATTGCCGAGCGCTTGATCAAGGCCGCAGAAGCCGGGCATTCGACACTCGGAGAACTTGGTATCGTCGCGCGCCGCGCGCTCGCTGAGTTGACTGGCAAGGATAGCCAAGGATAACGGCCAGCCGTGGACGAGGCAGCCCGGACCCGAGCGCCAGGTCCGGCTGTGGCGGTCTTGCGAGTACGAACGTTCCGAACGTTACGACGCCAGACGGCCCGTCAGGTCTTGCTTGCGTTGCGAGCGATGACCTCGACTGCACGGGCGCGCAGGATCCCATGTTCGGCGAGTAGTTGCGCCGCAGGGCTCCGCGTCTCCGGAAATATGCCGATCAGCATATTCGCCCCGGTCACCGCGGCGCGTCCCAGCTCATGCGTATGGATTTCCGCGCGCTGTTCTGCACGTTCGAATGCGGCGGTGGGTTTGGCCTCCCTGCCATCCTGGGCGACAATATTGTTGAGCCCGCGATCGACATAGGCCTTGAGGCTCGCCCTCATGGCGTCGAGGTCTGCGTTGCAGTCCCGCATCACGGCGGAGGCGTCGGCATCGTCGAGCAGTGCGAGCAGAAGATGCTCCAGCGTGGCGTATTGATGGCGCCTTTCCGTGGCATAGCCGAGCGCGCGGAGCTTCGTTGCCTGGAGCGCCGGTGATAGTGGGCGTCCAAAGTCCATGAACGCATCGACCTGCTTCAGCCGTGCCACGGGATCGAGCGTTGCCAGCAGGTTCTGTTTGTCGCCCATCGGCAATCGCAGGCGCGTTGCGATGATGTCGGCAACGCGACCGGGATCGCGGGTCTGTTCGAGCACGGGCCAAACCCCGGGAATGCGGATGTCACGCGCCGCCGCATAGCGCTCGAAGCGCTTGACCGCGCGGAGGATCAGTTCGGGTGCGTCGGGGATCGGTCCCTCGCCGAGGGCGGCAACCTCCGCCTCGAATGCGCCGCTCGCGGTGACGAAGCGGTGGATCAAGACGCGGCGATTGACCTGCGTCAGCACCTTCAGCGTCCCGTCAGGCAGCGATTCAAGCTCGAGCAACTGGGCGAGAACGCCGATCCCATGGACATCGCCGTCTCCAGGCTCGTCGGTGCCTGAATCCTTCTGGATCGCCAGCACCACCTCGCGCTGGCGTTCGAACGCATGGTCGAGCGCCTGCATGGTCTTTGGGCGTCCGACGAACAAGGGATAGGTCGCGGTCGGGAAGGGGACCAGGTCGCGCAGTGGAACGGCGGGGTAGCTTGCGATTCCGGTTTGAGGTCCCGTTGCCTGCGGCCTTGCCGGCGGCGTCTTGCCGTCGCGTCGATCGGCCTGGAGCGCCGCCGACATGGTGTTCCAGTCGGCGACGCCGAACATCCTGGAGACCAGCTCCAGGCTCTCGCTGTGACTTATGCTGATGGCCTTGATCTGGAGGGAGTCGCGCAGGGTCTGCGCCATAGCCTTGGCATCGCGAAAATCGCGCATCGGTGTCGTCCTTTGCAGTGAGCGAACCAGGCGTGTCAGGTGGTTGCGTTGCTGACCCGGTCGCTCGGGCAAAGGGAGGCCGAAACAGGCTTCGATACGTTCACCGTCCCCAGGAGGGTGCAACCGGCAGGCCGTATCAACCGGACGAAAAAGTGACCCAAAGCGCGCTCGCTGTCAATCGCACCGACGCCTGGGTGAGGCTTGCCTCGCCGTGTCAGGCGGACGTAAAAGCATTGGACGCACTTACTGTGCATTGAGATTTCGCCGATGCGGTCCTTGCTGGCGCTCGCTACGGCTTCGATGGTCTCTTCAGTGGTCCTGGGACAGGTCGGCTTGGCCTCGGCCCAGCAGGCCGGGCAATACCCGTTTGCCTTGACGCATGAAGGCCAGATGCTCGGCGCTGTCGAAGGCGAGGTTGCCTCTTTCAAGGGACTGGCGTATGCGGCCGCGCCACTCGGGCTGCTCCGATGGCGCGCGCCAGAGGCGCTTCCCGAGAGCTCGGAGATGCGGACCGCCTACGATTTTGGTCCGGCGTGCCTGCAGCCTGCGATGCTGCATGCGAGCGAGGATTGTCTGACGCTGAACGTCTTCCGGCCCTTCGGCGTCGATGGACCGCTGCCGGTGATGGTTTTCTTCCATGATGGCGGCTTTGTCACGGGCACGGCGAACGATCCCTTGCTCGATGGCGCGAAGCTTGCGCAGGATGGCACCATCGTCGTGACGGTGAACTATCGTCTCGGCGTGTTCGGCTGGCTTGCGCATCCAGCGCTCGCCGTCAATGCGCCCGACGGCGCAAGCGCCAATTACGGCATGATGGACCAGATCGCGGCGCTGCGCTGGGTTCATGACAATGCCGCCGCGTTCGGCGGCGATCCCAACAATGTCACGTTGTTCGGTTCGGGCTCCGGCGCGACCTCGATTGCCCTTCTGATGCTCTGCCGGGAAGCGCGCGGGTTGTTTCACAAGGCGATCTTGCAGTCGCTGCCGGCGCGCCAAGGCGTGACGTCGCTGCAAGAGGCTGATGCCGTCGGGCAACGCGTGTTCGGGCTGGTCGCGCGCGACGGGAGTACGTCTGATCCGCGTGCGTCGGATACGAGAATGCTGCTCGCGGCCGAAACCCTGCTGTTCGCCAAATCCGAGCGCAGCTTCGGACCGGTGCTGGACGGGCGGCTCGTGACGGAAGACATCGCGAGCGGCTTCGGTGCCGCGCACGAAAGCCGCATCCCGCTGATCATCGGCTCAAACGAGGACGAGACGAGTTTTGCCGGCGAGCCCGACCTGAAGGAGGAGCTCCGCCTCGCCGGTGAATCCGCCGATCGATTGAAGGCGCTCTATCCCGGCATTTCCGGCGAGCCTGCGGAGCTTGCCGCCCGGCTCTATACGGATCGGGTCTTCACCGAGCCCGCGCGGTTTCTCGCGCGTCTGCACGCGGCGACCGGCGCGCCGACCTACCGCTATCGCTTCTCCTATTCGGGCGAAGCCCAGCGTGCGAACGGCGATGGCGGCCACGGACGGGAATTGCAGTTCGTGTTCGGCGCCCAGGGCGTGCCAGGCGCGAGCCCGTTCACGCGCGCCGACCGCGAGCTTGCGGGTCAGTTGCGCGGCTACTGGACCAATTTCGCGAGGACCGGCGATCCCAACGGACCGGGCCTGCCGCGTTGGGACGCAAGCTCGCAAGGCGAGCGCTTGCTGCAGATCTCCAATGACGGAATAGCAAGCCGAGACGATCCGCTGTCGGCTCCCCTCGATCATCTCGAACGGCGGAGCCCAAAGGGGTGAGCGAGGAGACTACGCTGCAAGCTCGACGCGGGGCGCCGCCGTCAGCCGCTCTTCCTCGATGAAGTCCATCGCGCCGTCCTTCTCGACGGCGTAGCACTGCCGGCCTTCCCTCGACTTGTAGACGGCGCGGACGACCCCGCGGCGACCCTTCTCACTGTTGACGACATCCCCCAGCGCAAACTTTGCCATCTTGCTTCCCGAAAAAACCCAACCGGTCGAGTACTTCGACCGGCCGCCGATTTTGGAAGGCAAATCGTTAACGACTTGCTAACCATGCGCGTTTCCCTATGCTCGCCGCCGAAAAGCGCGTAGGGCTACGCCTCGCGCTTGTTGCAAGAAAGATGAGCCGACATCGATGACGCGATTTCCGACCTTCTTCCTGTCGCATGGCGGTGGACCCTGGCCATTCATGGACGACAGGCGGGTGCAATATGCAAAGACCGCGCAAGAGTTTGGCCGGCTACCCCAGCGGCTGCCGTCGCGGCCAAAGGCGGTGCTCGTCATCACCGGTCATTGGGAGGCGGACCAATTCACGGTCTCGACCTCGGCAAACCCTCCGATGGTCTACGACTACTACGGTTTCCCCGAGCATACCTATCTCCTCAAATATCCCGCACCGGGCGAGCCGGCCCTGGCCGCGCGGGTGAAGGAGCTTTTGGATCGTGCCGGCGTCGATTGCCGCGAGGACGCCAATCAGGGCTTTGATCACGGCACCTTCGTGCCGCTCGGGCTGATGTATCCGAACGCCGATATGCCGATCGTGCTGCTATCGCTGAAGTCGACCTACGATCCGGCCGAGCATATCAAGGTGGGGCAGGCGCTGACTGCGCTGCGCGATGAGGGTGTCCTGATCATCGGCAGCGGTCTGACCTATCACAACATGCGCGGCTTCGGACGCGCGGAATCGAAGCCGGTGTCGTACGAGTTCGAGGCCTATCTGAAC